>CAMCMW010000072.1 GCA_945876155.1 uncultured Ruminococcus sp.
ATTGGTGAATATGCTTTTCAATACTGCCAAAACCTCACATCAGTTGAAATTCCGGATTCAGTTACTCATATCGGGGAACGTGCTTTTAAAAACTGTGAAAACCTTAAATCAGCAATAATACCAAACTCAGTTACATCTATTGATGAATGTGCTTTTTATTACTGTACAGGTCTCACGTCAGTTGACATAACCGATTCAGTTGTTCATATTGACAAAGGTGCTTTTTCTTGTTGTACAAGTCTTGTCTCAATAGAAATTCCCTCCTCGGTTACCCTGATAGACAGCCGGACTTTTGAATATTGCAAACGCCTTACTTCAGTAACTATACCGGACTCGGTTGTTTCGATTCGCAAAAGTGCATTTGATGGCTGTAAATGTCTTACTTCAATTAAGATACCCGATTCAGTAACTTCCATTGGCAAAGATGCTTTCCATGACTGTGAAAATCTCACTCCGGAAATTAAAGGAATAAAATTCAAGGCTGACGGAAAAATGTTTTCACAAGATTTCTGGAAAGCCATGAAAATAATCCAAAGAAAAGACTTCTCAGCAAAGCTTTATAAGCCTTTGAAAAATGCCGTAATTGTGGGCTATTACCTGCAATCCGGTGATACTGACGCTGAAAATTTCATCACCAGAAACTTTGAAGATATCTTTAAATTTCTGATTGAAGAAGATAACGTCGGACCAATCATCAGGCTGCTTGATACCGGCAAATTCGTAACCGCAAAAAATGTCCTTACATTCATCGACTACGCAAATGAACTGCGAAAAGCAGAAATCCAGCTTATACTTATGAATTACAGTCACGAACATTTTGGTTCTGCTGTAAAATCAAAGCTTTTTCTCTAAAAATATAAAGGGTATGCAACCAGGCATACCCTTTTATCATCACTTTTCAAGCAGTTTCTTTGCAATACCAATTGCGTCATACAGGTCAACTTTTTCGTCACCGTTGTAATCAGCAACTTCCATCTGTGCATCTGTAAACGACCTCATACCCATAATGTATCTGCAAATTTCAATTGCGTCATACAGGTCGATTTTGCCGTTTCCGGAGATGTCACCCTTTAAATCGCTGACAGGCACTCCTATACCCAGAGCAGCAGCAACTCTGTCCTGGAAATACTGAATACATTCGGAAACGCTTGACAATTCACCGTTACAGTAGCCCTGTACAGCGTCCTGAAAATATATATTGACAGATGAGTCATAAGGAGTTATAGTACCGCTCATGTCAAGAGCCTTTGCGTTTTCATGGAGTGTCTCAAAATAGTCCTGACCGCCAAGAAGTCCGCAGGAATTTTTGCCCTCGCTTATCAGTTCTTCAGTAACAGCCATATTGTTCGGCAGATAATCTGTCTCACTTTCTGCAAGGCTCTTCATTGAGGTTTTATCCACAGCAAGATAATTTATAAAGCTTGCCGCCATATCTGCATTGTCAGTTTCAGGAGATACACAAAGCCATGTACCGCCCCAGTTATAAGGTGAAGGTCCCTGACAGGTTCTCCACTTTCCATATGTAGCGCCATTTTCTCCGCCGGCAGCATAAAGGAGTATTGCCTCACCGAATCCCCATGAGGAAATAAAATATCCCATTGTACTGTCTGTCTGACCGGCTTTGTACCATGTATCAGTCCACTGATATATGTCCGTAACATAGTTATTATCAGTCATATTCTTTGCAAGTGAAATAAAGTCATAGCAGAAATCATCTATCACAAGGTTATTGTCCACTACCCACGGTTGTGTTCTGCTGTACTGAAAAGCATTGTATATTCCGCCTAAAGTTGTTGTCAGCGCAGTTTTTCCTCCGGACGCACTGTAAACCTCCTTAGCCGTTGACTGAAACTTATCCCAGTCAGAAACCTTTGCCTGCATTTCCTCCGGTGTCTTCACTCCGAGATACTGCTGGGCAAGGTCGGCTCTGTAACACCATGCTCCGGAGCTTGCTTGCCATGCAACACCTTTCAGCACGCCGTTTTTATCTCTGCCTATGTCTTTGGTGTAGGAGTACTGCTCTGCAAAATCACTTTCAGTAAAGCCAAGCGCACTTAAAGGTGCTGTTTTAGTATCATCATTGAGATACTTCAAAGCCCAGTCCTGCTCAATCAAAAAAATATCAATATCCTCACCGCTGAGGAAATACTTGTCATATACACTGGGCGCCTCACCGCCGCCTATATTAAGGTTAATAATTTCAATCTGAGAATCCGAATATCCCATTTCAGACGCCCACTTTTTAACTGTTGGCTCAAAACTCGCATTCCAGCTTAAAATCCTAAGCTTGTCACCGCCCGTAGGGAGTGTTCCCGTATAGGTAAAATCTTCTGCTGAAACTATACTGTTCTGAGTGCTTGCCGGCTCAACTGCACAAATACCGGCAGCACAGGTCATTGCTGTAAGCATACACATTAACTTTTTTATTCTTTTCATTTGTATAACTCCTCCTCTTTTTATATATTATAACATATAATACTTATTCTGTCAAATCTCACCGTTTTTCCTCTTGATAAGTCGAATGTCAGTTCCGACAAATTCAAGGCAGTCATAAGCCGCAAAAAGTCTTGATACAATTCTGTCATCATACTTTTTCTGAATACCCTCATGGTTTAAGTTGGTGCTGATTATAGTCGGCAGTCCACGGCTCATTCTTGTATTGATAATGTTATACATGGTAGATATGTAAAACGGCGTATCATATTCCGAACCTAAGTCGTCCAGTATCAGCAGGTCAGCTGACAACAGCATTTCAAGGGTGTCAACGTTTCCGGAATCACGGCCGAAATGCTCCTTTTCAATTTTTCTCAGATAATTCAGCGCAGAATCGTAAAGCACGTTAAAACCGTTTCTTAACACCTCATTTGCGATAGAAAGGGAAAGATGAGTCTTGCCAAGACCTGTCTTGCCAAACATCAGAATGTTGTGAGAAGAAAGGGAAAAATCCGCCGCATACCTTTTGCAGTACTGGAGAATCTTGCTCATTATCTCACGGCATTCAGCAGTCTCCTCGGGGGTTCTTCCCTGGCAGTAACTAAGCTGAAAATTTTCAAAACTGCAAAGCTGTATCTGTGAACCCGCATTCATGCTCTTTGCCGAAAGCTGTGCCGTCAGATTTTTAAGACAGCTGCATCTGTCATGTTCCACAAATCCGGTATCTGCGCACTTTTCACAGGTGTACTTTATCTGCAGATAGTCCTCCGGATAGCCGTTCTGGACAAGCAGACGCTTAACCATCTGCTGTGCCTGAAAATTCTTTTCACGCATCTCCAGCATTTTCTGTGAGACATTTTCACCGCCCTTTATGACGTTGAGTATCTCCAGACCAGTTTTTGCAAGCTGACTGTTTATCTCCCCTATTTCGGGTATTTTTTTATTGACTTCCTCAAAGTGCAGATTATTGACAGCCTTTGCTCTGTTTCTTCTCTGATTTATTATGTCAATAGCCTTGTTCAGAATTTCTTTATTATCACTCATTAATTATCACCAAAATTATTTACCAAAGATTTGTAATCGTCCAGATTATACGAATGTTCACTTTCCTTTTCCGGTTTGCTGTTTTTCCACGACTTGCTTTCATTATCTATCTTCGACTTTGTAATAAGTCCCTGTGAATACCAGTTTTCCAGAATCTTGTTTATGTACGGAAAATTCAGCTTGTCAATCGCCTCGATTGTTTTTTCGTATGCGTACTCTATCAGCTCAAAGCTGTAGCCCTTTGATTTCCAGCTGTCTATCAGTTCCTGCTGTTTTGCCGTAGGGCGTCTTGTCATGCCGAAGGTTTTCATTATTCTGCCGTTGAAGGAGTTTCTTTCCTCCTGCGTCTTGATTTCCTCCTGGACTGTTTCAAGGGTGTTTATCCCCTTTTCAGACCAGTCAGCCGCAAGTGTTTCTATATACTTGATATTGCCCTTGTCTATGGAAATGCAGTACGCCGCAATTGTTACAAGTACGTCTGCGGACAGTCCCAGGTAATCGTGCATCCATATAAAGGAACGCTGTTCGGTGTGGTTCAGCGGTCTGCCAAAGCTTGCCTCCGCCATGCTGAACATTACCCTTACGTCCTCGGAATTTTTTACACGCTCTGCAATTTCAGTGGGTTTCAGATTATACGAAGTCCCAGACGGTATACTGCTTTTCCGCACAGTCTTTTCAACAGGCACAGCCTTTTCTTCCTTTTCCGGCAAAGCGGCAGATTCATTACCCTTTGAAAGGATATTGGCATTCTCCCAGAAAAGAAACGCCTCATCAACCTGACTTTCCTTTAAATTCAATGCAGCGGCAATTTCTTCTGAGGAGAAGTTCCTGCCGCTGTTACGCAATACAAACAAAAGCACCTTGACAGCCGCCTCGTTTGCAAGCTTTATATAATTATCCACAACCGACTGCGGGACAGCAAATACAGCCCCCCAGCAGCCGCCGTTAAAACAGTAATCCATAAGGTTCAAAACTCCTGAATCTCTGCGGCTCTCCTGAGTTCCTCCTCTGCACTTCTGAGCATGGTTTCACTCGGATTCTCGCCGCCCATTATTCTTGCGATTTCTTTTATACGTCCGTCAAAATCAAGAGGTGTCACGCTTGTTACAGTTCTGTCGTCCACCACGTTTTTCTCAATAAGCAGATGTTCGTCTGCCATGACGGCAAGCTGTGAAAGGTGAGTAACGCACAGCACCTGTCTTATCCTGCTTATCTGCTTTATCTTTATGCCGATTTTCTGTGCTGCACGTCCGCTTACACCGGTGTCAATTTCGTCAAATATCATTGTGGGGATAGAATCCTTTTCAGCAATAACACTTTTCAGAGCAAGCATTATTCTTGAAAGCTCGCCTCCGGACGCTATCTTTGCGATAGGCTTAGGGGTTTCTCCCCTGTTTGCGGAAATGAGAAATTCAATGCTGTCCATACCGTTTACAGTCAGCTTACCCTTCTGCTGGCTGACTTCAATAACAACGTTTGGCATATCAAGAAATTTCAGTTCCTCTGTCACCTGTGAAACAAACCTCTTTGCAGTTTCACTTCTGTGTTCCGAAAGCTTTTTCGCCTTTTCAGTGACCTCGTGCAAAAGCCTGTCCTTTTCGTCAGACAGCTTTTTCAGGTCTTCATCAGAAAATTCTATCGTTTCAAGCTCAGACTGGGAGTCCTCAAAAAGCTTAACCAGTTCATCAAATCCGCACTGATACTTTTTCATTGCATGATTTATTTTATTATACCTGCTGATAACATATTCAAATCTTCCCTCATCAATATCCAGATTGTCACCTATTCTGACAAGCTCGTCCGAAATATCAGATATCTCGATTTTAACAGCCTCAAGCCTTTCGGAAAGCTCTGCCGCCTCATGGGAATAGTCCGCAATACCCGAAACTTCCTCGCCGCAGGAATCAAGCATATCCAGAACGCTTTCTTCCGTTTCACCATTTAAGATATTATCAGCGTTCCTGACCGCCCTTGCTATCCTGTCAACATTCTGTATCATATTATATTCATTTTCAAGCTGACTATATTCTACAGACTGCAAATCAAGTTCTTTCAGTTCACCGATTCGGTCTCTCAGCAGAATTGCCCTGTCACGCTTTTCAATGCGGTTTTTCTTCATCTCACCAAGCTTTTTCGCCAGTGACTGCAAACTGCGGAAACTGTTTCTGTAGTCCTCCAGCAATTCACCGCTTTCGCCGTAGCTGTCCAGTACTTCAATATGCTTTTCCGGTGCCAAGAGTATCTGGTTATCGTGCTGACCATGGATAGTTATGAGCATTTCCCCAATCTCACGCAGTACAGAAACAGTGGTAGTCCTTGAATTTACCCTCGCAACACTTCCTCCGTCTGCGGCAATTTCCCTTGTAACGGTTATTTCGTCATTTTCATGGGATATCCCAAGCTCGTCAAGCTTTTCACAGACGTTTTCCGCAAGTCCGGTAAACAGCGCAGTTATAACGGCTTTTTTACTGCCGGTTCTCACAATATCCTTGGTGACTCTCTGTCCTAAAACCGCATTTATTCCGTTTATGAGTATGGATTTACCAGCACCAGTCTCACCTGTAAAAGCATTAAAGGAACCGGAAAATGGTATCACAGCTTTTTCTATGACCGCAAGATTTTCTATATAGATCTCTTTGAGCATAAGTATTACCCCCAGACAAGTTCCTTAAATGTTTTTACAAGTTTTCTAGCCTCAGCCTCAGTTTTCATAAGTATAAAAATGGTGTCATCTCCGGCAAGAGTTCCCACAATTCCGCTGTAATCCATGCTGTCCAGTGCCGCACACGCCGCCTGCGCCATTCCGGTATGACATCTGACCACAACTGTGTTCATGGCGTAGTCGATGCCTGTGACAGTATCAATAAAAATGTTTTTCTTAAACTGGTTTTCTTCGGGAGCAGCGTATTTGTAAATGCCGTTTTCAGTCATTTTCTTGACAAGCCGAAGTTCCTTAATATCCCTTGAAACGGTTGCCTGCGTCACCTTAAAACCGTATTCCGCCAGAAGATTCTGAAGCATTTCCTGTGTTTCAACATCATGTATTTTTATTATGTCAAGTATCTTATACTGCCTTTTGTTTTTCATTGCACTTCAAAATCTCCTTTTTCATTTTATGGGGTGCATTAATTTCCTGTTGAGTGAATTGTAAAAAGAATTATCGTTCATGTTCACAAGCCTTATTTTGTCCGCCGAACGCCTTATCTCCACCACGTCTCCTTCAGTAAGTGGCAGCGGTTCATTTCCGTCAACACTCACAAAGATTTCCTGCCTGTTTTTGTCATTTGCCACAAAGCGTATCTTCTTCCACGCCGGAAAAACCATCGGTCTTGCAAAAAGCGAATGGGGACAGATAAGGGTCATTTCAATACATTCCATGTCCGGGTCTATGATAGGACCGCCGGCTGAAAGGGAATATGCAGTCGAACCTGTGGGAGTACTGAAAACTGCTCCGTCCGCCCTGTACGCTCCTATTTTTCCCTTTTCATCATATATGGAAAAATCGCATATTCTCGAGTACATTCCGGAAATGGTGACGTCGTTCAGGGCTGTATAAACACCGTTTCCGCCCAGTATCTCACATTCAAGCATCATACGCTCAGTAACGCTGTAATCTCCGGTTTTAAGGCGTTTTAAACAGTCAAGCTGGTC
>CAMCMW010000073.1 GCA_945876155.1 uncultured Ruminococcus sp.
GCTCTATATCGAGCCTTTCGAATATTATGACAACGACGCAGTTTTAACAGCTGACGGCAGTGATATCATAAGCCTTTTCAGCGGCGCTCTTGACCCGGCTGCTGCTTTTGAAAGCGGAAAGCTTACTGTAACAGGCGATATCGCAAAGGTACTTTCAATCCAGCCGATTATCGAGAACAACAAGAAGGCTGCCAAGAAAGCAACTGCTAAGAAAGCTACAGCTAAGACAGCTGAAAAGCCTGCAAAAACTACAAAGACTACAAAAACAACAAAGGCTGCTGCCAAGAAAGATGACACACCTGCAATCGTAGGTCTTGCTGAACCTAAGAAGGCTCCGGCAAAGTCAGCTGCTCCAAAGGCTGCTGCAAAGAAAACAACAAAGACAACAACTAAGGAGTCAACAAAGGCTGCTAAGCCAACTCCAAAGACAACATCTAAAAAAGGCTGATTAATGCTTCATTTAAAGAAGTGTAAGCATTCTGAGGGCGACAAAAGAATATCACACAGAAATGCAGTGAGGGCGGAGGCACATAATCTCCTCCGCTCGGTGCTGCTGCAAAAGGGTATTCCCGAAAGCAAACAGGAATTTGTTTACAACAGATACGGCAAGCCGTCACTTAAAGATAATCCCGGCTGCCACTTCAACATTAGCCACTGTGAAGAACTTGCAGTGTGTGTAACAGCGGAAAATCCTGTCGGGATTGACGCTGAAAAAATACGGAAGTTTCCGGAACACGTTCTCAGAAGATGCTTTACAGAACGTGAAATAAAATTCGTAAGGGAAAACAGCTCGCCCGAAACGGCATTCTTTCAGCTGTGGACTCTTAAAGAAAGCCTAGTCAAAGCAATAGGAAAAGGGCTTTCATATCCGCTGAAAAAAGCGGAATTTAACATCGAAAACAATCATATTACTGTAAATTCAGAATATAACCTTTCGGTTTTGCAGATAATAATAGACAAAGAGTTTGTCTGCTCTGTGTGCGGCAGTAATATTTTCAATAATCAGGTATACTACAGGTCATTTGAAGAAAAATTCTCCTTTGACCAATTTTAAACCGACATTTTCATTGGTCTTTTACAAGGCCTTTAATAGCGGCAGCAGGCCGCCGTGATCCCCCTCTCTATTAGCACCGTTTAACCACGGTGCTTTTTTTTGCATTCCCATTGACAAAACTTTGTTTATGGTTCATAATGTATAGTGAACGCAAAAATAGTTTTGCTTTCACTATAATTATTTTATTGCCTTGCACATCCGCTTACTTCGTAAGCTCCGTGCATATCGGCTAATATTAAACTAAAAATTTTTTTAGTTTAATATGGTTTTTACAGCGAAAGGAAGTTTTACTATGCTAAACACAGCGGCAGTATTCAGCAGCAACATGGTTTTGCAGCGTGATAAGAATATAAATGTTTTCGGAAAAACTGACAGTTCTTCTGTCACCGTTTCAATAAACGGAATCACAGCAAATGCGGAAATCACAGACGGAAAGTGGACAGCCGTTCTCCCTCCTATGAACGCAGGGGGTCCTTACACTCTGACTGTTGAGGACGGTACTGACAGGCTTGTTTTTGATAATGTAATGGTAGGCGAAGTGTGGCTTGCCGGAGGACAGTCCAACATGGAATTTGAACTGCGCAATGATAAAAACGGGAAGGAAGTCCTTGAAAAGCTCTCTGATAAAACCAATGTGAGATTTTACTACACCCCTAAAAACGGATTTATGGACGACGACTTTTACCGTGACGAGGAAAACTCCTCATGGCAGACCGCCGGAAAGGAGTCCTCACAGCTCTGGTCGGCGGCAGGCTTTTACTTTGCACAGATGCTGTCTGAAAAACTGGGTGTGACTGTCGGCATAATCGGCTGCAACTGGGGCGGTACTTCCGCTTCGGCGTGGATGAGCCGTGAGTATCTCAGTGGAATTGCGGAAATTGCACCGTACATTGACGAATACGAAAAAGCTACCGCCGGAAAAACTGACCAGCAGATGATTGATGAGTATGACGAGTACTGCCGCTATGATGCGGAGTGGAATGTAAAGTCCCAGAAATGCTATGCTGAAAATCCGGATATCAGCTGGGACGAGGTACAGAAAATCTGTGGCAAAAACCTGTGGCCAGGACCTATGGGTATTAAAAATCCTTTCAGGATATGCGGTCTGCACGAAACAATGATTTCAAGGGTTGCGCCCTACACAATCAGAGGCTTTCTCTATTACCAGGGCGAATCTGACGACCACAGACCCGACAGCTACTACACCCTTTTAACACGCCTTATCTCCTGCTGGCGTCACGACTGGAACAACGAAGAACTCCCCTTTATAATGGTTCAGCTGCCAATGTTCAAGTACAGGGACGATGAGGACAGAAAAAACTGGTGCAAAATCCGTGAGGCACAGATGAGAGCGTACAAGACGGTAAAGAACACCGGCATCGCAGTAATTATCGAGTGCGGAGAGTTCAACAACATTCACCCGACGGACAAAAAACCTGTTGGTGAAAGGCTGTGCTTGCAGGCGCTGTATCACGTCTACAATGACAGGACAGCCGACGCTTTCGGTCCTCTTTACTGTTCCCACATTTACCGTGACGGCGGAGTTGAGCTTTTATTTGACCATGCACAGGACGGTTTTGACTTGAAGGGTGAACCGGTGGGATTTGAAATTGCCGGTGCGGACAAGGTGTATTACACAGCAAATGCAGAAGTCAACGGTGACAGAATTTTCGTTAAGTCTGACAAGGTGACAGTGCCGAAGTATGTAAGATACGCATGGACGAATTACATGGAAGTCACTGTTTTCGGCAAAAACGGAATACCCCTTGCGCCTTTCAGAACTGACATGGCTGACGAGTAAACGGAGGAAATAAAATGCCGCTTATCATAAATAACATACGTGGAGAACTCAGTGAGAGCAGTGATTCCGTCATAAAAAAAGGACTGAAAAAAGCCGGTATTCCGGGCAGTGAAGTCATAAGGAGCGGTATTTACAAGACCTCTCTTGACGCCCGGAAAAGAAATGATATCCACTTTATACACTCGGTTTTTGCGGAACTTGCGGACAAGGACACGGAAAAGTCCATAAAATGTGCCAATGTAAAATACATCGAAAAGGATACTTTCACCCCTGAAATTTCCGGCGAAAAGGCTGACGGCAGAATAGTTATTGCCGGGTTCGGGCCTGCCGGAATGTTCTGCGGACTTGTCCTTGCGGAACACGGCTACCGTCCGCTTATTCTTGAAAGAGGTGAGGACGCAGAAAGCCGTGTTGAAAGCGTTAAGAGGTACTGGGAAGGGGGCGGACTTGACCAGGAATCAAACGTTCAGTTCGGAGAGGGCGGCGCAGGTACGTTCTCTGACGGCAAGCTGACAACACGTATAAACGACCCTCTTTGCAGATACGTTCTGGAACGGTTTGTGCAGTTCGGCGCACCGGAAGAGATACTCATAAAAGCCAAGCCCCATATCGGTACGGACAATCTGCGAAAAATTGTGAAGAATATACGAAACCGCATAATTGAATCGGGGGGCGAAGTGAAGTTCAGTTCAAGGCTTGACGATATCGTGACTGAAAACGGTGAGGTGAAAAAGGCAGTCTGGAACGGCAATGAAACCCAGACCGCCGCTCTTGTTGCCGCTGTGGGGCACTCCGCAAGAGATACCTTTGAAATGCTGGCACAAAAGCAGATTTTTATGGAGCCAAAGCCTTTTTCAGTCGGCGTGAGAATCGAGCATAAGCAAAAGGACGTGAACGAGAGCCTTTACGGTAAATACGCCGACAACCCGTTTCTGCCTGTCGGTGAATACCAGCTTTCTCACAGGCGCAAAGACGGAAGGTGCGTTTACACCTTCTGTATGTGTCCCGGCGGTCACGTTGTTCCGGCGGCAAGTGAGGAAAAAACTGTGGTCACCAACGGCATGAGCGAGTTTGCCCGTGACGGAGAGAACGCAAATGCGGCAGTTGTGGTATCTGTTTCACCGGAGGATTTCGGAAACGGAGTGCTGGACGGAGTTGACTTCGCGAGAAAAATTGAGCAGAACGCATACGGAAAATACGCTCCGGCAACAACTGTAAGAGGCTTTTTAAACGGCAAGCCGGATATTGATACCGACATCAAACCCACCTACGACAGGGGTGTTACACCTTGCGAATTCAGGAAAATTTTTCCGACGGCTGTGACTGATATGCTTGAAGAAGGACTGGGTGTATTCTCCCGTAAAATGCACTGTTTCGGCGACCAGTCTGCCCTTATGACAGCGCCGGAAACAAGGACTTCCTCACCGGTGAGAATCAGCCGTACCGAAAACAGAAACAGCGTATCACTGAAAAATTTCTACCCCTGCGGAGAGGGTGCAGGATATGCCGGAGGGATAATGTCGGCGGCAGTTGACGGGATAAAAACTGCACTGGAGATAATGAAAAGAATCGCTCCACAAAATTAATTTTAATTGCCTCGCACATTCGCTCACTGCGTTCACTACGTGCGTATCGGCAAAATATCTGGAGGACTGTTTGAATATGAATTTTGAAAAGCTGTCTGAAAAACTGCATATATGCGTCAGCGAGGAACACGGTTTTGGTACTGACGCTTTTCTGCTGACCCATTTTTCGGAATACAAGGCTAAGGACACCGCCTGTGACTTAGGAACAGGGTGCGGAATAATCCCGATGATAATGCAGAGAAAGAATCCCCCGGCTGTCACATACGCCGTTGATATACAAAAACAGGCAATCGAACAGTTAAAAATAAGCCTTGAAAAAAGCGGAGTTGATACCATAGTTCCGGTATGCGCCGATTTAAAGGTGCTGTGGGAGGACGCACCGCTGGGAAAGTGCAGTCTTGTCACCTGCAATCCTCCGTACAAGGCGGCAAAGGCTGGTATTGAAAGCGAGCTTGACGCTCACAAAATCGCAAGGCATGAGATACTGTGCGACATAAACGACGTGTGCAAAGCCGCTGAAAAACTGCTTAAATTCGGAGGCAGGCTTTGTATATGCAACCGTCCGGAAAGGCTTGCAGACGTGATTTCTGCCATGAAAAACAACAACATTGAGCCGAAAAGACTGCGGTTTGTCAGCAAGAATCCGTCCACTGCTCCGTGGCTGTTTCTTATCGAGGGCAAAAAAGGCTCAAAGCCGTTTATGAAGATAATGCCACAGCTTTACATCTGGAACGAAAACGGCTATACAGACGAGGTTCAGGCTATCTATTCCGCCGGACTTGAAAAGGAGGACTGACGCTGATGGGAACACTTTATGTTGTGGGAACGCCAATCGGCAACATGGACGATATAACTTTCAGACAGCTTAAAACCCTTGAAGAAGTGGATTTTATCGCCGCTGAGGACACCCGTGTGACACTAAAGCTTTTGAACAGGTACGAGATAAAAAAGCCCCTTGTAAGCTATCACGGACACAGTACCGAAAGCTGTGCCGCCAATATTATTGCAAGAATACAAAGCGGTGAAAACGCCGCAATCGTAACCGACGCCGGAATGCCCTGCATCTCAGACCCGGGAGAGATACTGGTTAAAATGTGCGCTGAGCATGGGGTTGACGTTAAAGTAGTACCGGGACCCAGTGCCGTGGTTTCTGCCCTTGCCATTTCCGGACTGAACACTTCCCGCTTTGCCTTTGAGGGATTTTTGTCAGTGAACAAAAAGCAGAGGTATGACCACCTTGAAAGTATTCGCAGCGAAACAAGAACGCTGATTTTCTACGAAGCCCCCCACAAGCTTATGAACACTCTACAGGACTTTCTGAAATATTTCGGGGACAGGAAAATTTCCCTTTGCCGTGAGCTTACCAAAATCCATGAAGAAGTCCTGAGAATGACCGTTTCTGAGGCGATAACATATTACCAGAGCAGAAATCCAAAAGGTGAATATGTACTGGTGGTTGAAGGGGCAAAGCCGGTATCGCTTTCAGATGAGTTCACCCTTGAAACCGCCGCACAGCTTGCAAGACAGTATGTCAGCGAGGGTGAAAAGCTGTCGGACGCCTGTAAAAAAGCCGCAAAGGAAACCGGGTTCTCCAAAAGCAATATTTATTCATTCATAATAAACGGGGAGGACGAATGAGAATAAAAAAATTGACTGCCAAAACAGTCAACTAAATCCGCCGAACGGCGAACCAAAAGTTTCGCCAGCCTTTTCAAAGGCTGCAGGGGTTCAAAGGGGACGGCGGTCCCCTTGTCGCTCACCGCAGTGAGCGAAACTCCTTAAAGCCGCCGTTCTTTTCGCAAAAAAATACAAACTATAAGTCCATATCAAACTGACCAAAATCGTGATTACTCACGGCGGCTTTATTCATTTAAGAGCAAAACGATTTAAATGAACCGCCGTCAGGCGGCGAAAAACTAAAGGCATGATTCAAGCTAAATCTAAGAATATAAACAAAAGACCCTCTGAAAAATTCTCAGAGGGTTACTTTATTCGTATCGTTAGTTTTTTCTCGCCTGTCGGCGGTCATTCAATGCGCTGACGCTGTTGAATGACAAAGCCGCCGTGGATAATCATGATTTTGGTCAGCTGACTTGTGTCGTTAGTCTGACTGTTTTTTCATTCTTTGAACGGCGGCTTTAAAGAGTTTCGCCCTCTGCGGAGGGCGACAAGGGGGCTTTGCCCCCGTTGACCCCCACAGCCTTTGAAAAGGCTGGCGAAACTTTTATCTCGCCATTCGGCGGGGTTAGTTTACTGCGGAACTTTTGGTTCGCAAGCATAAATTGCACGTACTATCAGCCTATAATTTCCAGTGGGTTCACATACGAACCGTTTTTCACCGTTTCAAAATGCAGATGTGATTCCTCTGAGGTTTCAATATCAGCAGTCTCCCCTACTGCACCGATTTCCTCACCGCTTCCGACTTCCTGTCCCACCTGTACAGTAACACCCTCATTGAGATTGCTGTATCTTGTGATAATACCGTTTCCGTGGTCGATAGTAACAGTGATACCCCAGAGAGGGTCGTTAGCAACCGCCGAAACTGATCACGAACAAGCCGAAAGCAAAACATCACCCAGTGACGCAGAAATATAAAAACAGAAATGTGTCTGCACAGCGACTGTGGAATTTGACTTCACAATCTCGCCGTTA
>CAMCMW010000074.1 GCA_945876155.1 uncultured Ruminococcus sp.
CATACTCCTATTATACCACGTTTTTCACCACTTTGCAATTGTGCGGTGTTGCCTTTGTGAGATTATTGTTGGAGGCAGATATGGTCTTTCATCGGAAGAACGTTCTGTAATTGATAAATGTGTACAGCGACTTTACAAGCGGTTTATTGAAAATGAGCCGACAGCAGATAAAATGCCTTTGCTTTCAGATTTACAGCGTGAACTTGAAAATGAGGGTGAAGTTGCACTCAGAGTATTCAACTCACTTGAAATGTTTGTAAACGGCTCTCAGAATCTTTTCAATCATCAGACAAACATTGATATGTCAAACAGAATAATCTGCTTTGATATTAAGGAACTGAGTAATCAGCTTAAAAAGGTCGGTATGCTGATTGTTCAGGATACTGTATGGAACAGAGTTTCCGAAAACAGAAACCTGAAAAAGATTACTCGTTACTACATTGATGAGTTTCATCTGCTTCTCAAAGAAGAACAGACAGCTAAGTATTCTGCTGAAATATGGAAACGATTCAGAAAATGGGGCGGAGTTCCGACAGGCATTACTCAGAATGTCAAGGATTTGTTATCCTCACAGGAGGTTGAGAATATCTTTGATAACTCTGATTTTGTGTATATGCTGAATCAGGCTGCCGGTGACAGAGATATTCTTGCCGAAAAGCTCCATATTTCAAAGGAACAAATGAAATTTGTCACAAATTCAGGTCCGGGCGAAGGACTTATTCGTTACGATAAAGTGCTTCTGCCGTTTACAGACCACTTCCCGACTAATACGGAAATGTATAAATTAATGACGACAAAAGTCGAAGAATCATGAGAAAAGCCGTAGAGGTTTTCTCTACGGCTTATATTCGTTCGATAAACTGGGATTTATAAATCTTTTTTCTCGTAGGGTTTGTCCCAAGAACCTATTTCAATGATGTTGCCTTCTGGGTCAGCAATATAGCAAGTTCTCTGTCCCCAAGGTTCAAGTTCTGGTTCTAATACAGATGTTGCACCTTTTTCTATAGCATTATTATATGCAATATCAACTTCTTCAAAAGTATCAACATAAAGTGCTATTTCACTATGACCATTTAAGCCTTTTATATACTCATATCTTCTATGTGTCATGTTCTCAAAATCTTTTCTACCATACAGCAAAAACAATGTTCCATCCTTAACGAGATAAACATTTGATGTATCTTCGCTTTCTTTTATTTCAAATCCAAGAACATCTCTATAAAATTTAATCATTCTCGCCATATCTTCAACAAATAATCCAAAACCATCTAATCGCATAATATACCTCCACAAATTCTAATTTGGTTTGTTGATTCAATTTCTCAACATTATAAAAATAGTATATCACAAGCAGTAACAAAATGCAATACCAAAATCCAAAATCTTACAGAAAGGAGGCGGTCAGATGAGCAGACTAACCAGAAAGCACAACAACCTGAGAAAAGCACAGGCAAGATTTGAAAAAGTCAGCCGACGAGGAAAGCAGTTCCAGTTGCAGTTTGACAGACAGCGGAATAATCGTGGCAGATATAAAACATCGGTCAATATTGTGCGTAGCGAAAAGCAGTATCATGGAAATAATCGAGGTATTCTGCATAAAATTGTCAACCTGAAATATCGTGTAAACGGCGATACTCCGTCAATTACACGAACACTTAATGCTACTCAGCCGACTACTTTCATAGGGAAATCAATAAAAAAGACAGCTCAGGCAACAAATTTTGTAGTTCATGATGCAATTAAAACTGCTGTTGATGCTGGACTTACAGCCGAAACTGTCGGGATTAAGGTTACTGATACGGCAAGTCGGGAAATTGTTAATAAGGCAAGGCAGAAATATACTCGTGAAGCCGTTGATGATTACCACAGAGGAACTTTTGCAACTCTGAAAATCGGTGCTGATGCTGTCAAAAGTACTCACAAGCATTTCAAACTCAAAAAGCAGTATCGACTTGAAAAAGCGAAATACAGGCTTAAAAAGGTTGAGAATGATATTTTCAAAGCTGAAAATTTCAAACCGAACAAGCGAAAAATTCTTCGTAAGTTAATTGACAATAAGGAAGAATTTCAGCTTAACAAGAGCAAATTCAAAAACAGCGATAAAACAAATCTCGACAGAGCCTTCTATATAAGAAGAAAACAGAAGTTCAAACAGAATAAGCGTGAGCTGAATCATGAATTAAATAAGCTCAAATCTGAAAAGAAATTCAGAAATCTGACTTTAACAAATCAGAAAAAGATTGCAAAGAATTCAAATCCCGGTCTGCTGATTACAAAGCCTGTCGAATACACAGGAAACAGATTGAAGGCATCTGCTTGGCAGAAAGCTGTAAATGAGGATCAGGATAATGATGTGCTTCATGCGATTGATTCCACTAAGCGTAGAGTTATTGCTCCTGCTGTTCAGAAAATCAGCAAACCACAGCGATTGCAAAATCAGCAGAAAAAGCGTGACAAAATTTCTGATAAAGATTCCAAATCGCAGGAAAAACTGCGAAAAAAGGATAATCGTCTGAAAGAAAAACACGATAAGCCGAAGAAGAAAAAGAAAGCTCAGAACAAAAAGAAGCATCAAAGTTCTTTCGGTGAACGCTTTAAAGACGGATTGAAAGCATTTCTGAGGTTTGTAAAGAACATTTATACAGCAGAAGTCAAGAAAATATTTCTGATAATTCTTGCAGTAATTTTATTGCTTCTTCTCTTAGTCGCACTGATTGTGATGATATTTTCAGGAGTTTCAAGCAGTTCAGGATTTCTTCTTGGTACATATGCAGCACAGGATTATGATTTATCCGAAGCTGAAAAGTATTATACCAAACTTGCATGGGACATGAATGAAAATATCAGACTTGTCGGAGATTCTTCAACATGGAAAACAGGCTTGTCGAAATTCGGCGTAAATACAAGCGGAATGAAAGATACTCCTGATACTTTCCAATGGGGCAACAGTACAGTATATAACTGGAATCCAACATATGATTTTGATACATATAAGCTGTGGTGTTTCCTCTGTGCATATTATTATGACTTTGATGCCGCCGACAATGGAGATATTAAATACTGGAAGTATTCAAGTGGTACAGAAAGCCTTATAAAAGAAATATTTGATGCTGAATATGAATTTGTCAGCAATTATGATAATACTTCACATTGGGAATATCGTTATCATTTTGATTCTCGTGGTTACTATTCAATCGAAGGTTCGGGTACATCAGGAAGTTACGGATATATTGATATTGCTTCTCCTTCGGCATTGCCTATGGGTGCTGTTACA
The DNA here is from genome assembly GCA_945876155.1 of uncultured Ruminococcus sp. Lineage (GTDB taxonomy): Bacteria > Bacillota > Clostridia > Oscillospirales > Ruminococcaceae > Porcipelethomonas. Next base: position 3,275 of record CAMCMW010000074.1, read on the forward strand.
AACGGAAAAACGCTGTATTATGACTTATCCAATGGTGAGGTTCTGAATTATAATGACGGATATTCTGAGACAGGCTGGTATCTTAAAAATCAGTATGTTGATGATTATGATAACAGCGGAACAAAATTCGGAAAATGGTATGTCAATGGTGAAACCTGTGGATATGGAATATGGGACAATGGTGTACTTGTAACTCCTGTTCCCTATGTTATTCCTGAACAGAACTGGTGCAGTTTCCTGCAAAAATATGACTGGGAAACAGACTGTCGTCTGTATTACAGCGTAAAGCAGAAGAAAACATTTGATAAGGTCATTGAGGACAAGCTGAAATCAATGTCAAAATCAGATGAGCGATTGCAGTATTACAATCTGCTTATAGGAACAGACAGCGGACAGATGTACGGAAATCATCAGACACTCCGAAATATGTTCGGTACTCAGACTATTCACGATTATTCAATAACAAACGGATTCGGCTATGATATGCAGAACTGGAATTCAGTTCATTGCAAAATCAATACTCTGCATGAAGGACTTGATGTTGTTTTAAACTCCAATTCCGGAATTTACGCACCATTCGACTGCAAAATTACAAAGGTTGATACTTCAACACACAGCGTAGTTTTACGAAAAGATGATGTGGAATACTGGTATGACGGCACAGGTGGTACAAAGCGTGATACAGAGGTTTATCTGTCTAATGTAAATCTTAAAAGCGGTTTATCTGAGGGCGATACAATTAAGGTCGGAGATTATTTCGCCAATTCAACAGGCAATAAGAATTGTGACGGAAGTATTTCCGATAACAACACAAGTCATTATGTGCATATCAAAGTGAAAATTGATACAGACGGATACGGCTGGGACTTTATTGATCCGCTTCTTGTTCTGTATTAAATGAAGGGAGGAATGACTTTGATTCCGATAGATGAAAAAATCGAAAGGCTTCAAAAGAGGTCAGCACAGCTTGAAAAGGACATAAGGGACAAAACTGCTGAGAAAAAGCGAATTGATACCCAGATTGAACTTTTAAGCTACTCACAGCTTAAAGCTGAGATTGGAAATCATTCAATGACATCGGATGATTTTGCTAAATATGCAAAGCTCGTCAGAAAAATGGAAGATAACAGCGTCACTTTTGATGATATTGATTCCATGCTTGACAGCTTAACCGAAAATAACAGAAAAGAGGAAATTTCAAATGAAAAACAAATTTTTTAGTTTCGCCATGTCAGCTGCTATGTTGGCACTTGCATCAACAGGAGTTACTGCATCAGCAGAAGAAAGCTCAACAACAGCCGAAGTCACAACAGCAGTAGAAGAAACCTCATCCACAACAGAAACAACTGAATTTACGCTTAATGAATCAGACTTCTCTAATGTAATGAGTATTCTCGGTAATATGGGAACTGCTGATACAACAGATGAAAATAATCTCCCTGACTTTTTCGGTGATGAGTATTATGATACCGACGGAAATGCAACTCTGATTAAGTCCGAGAAAATCATCTATGACAGTGAAGAAATGCAGTTTATCGCCGTAACCACAAAGGACGGTCATGTTTTCTATGTACTTATCAATTACTCGGCTGAAAACGGAGAAAACAATGTTTTCTTCTTAAATAAAGTTGATTCCTATGATTTGTACGCACTTCTCTATGCAGGTCAGGAAGATGAGGACGGAAATCCGACGATTACACCTGAAGAAGCATTACAGGCCGCACAGAATGCAAACGGCAGAGTAACAACTGCTGTTGATTCTGAAAATCCAAAGACAGAAAGTGTATCTGAGAGTGATGATTCAGAAGAAACTGAAACACCTGTAAAAGCTCCCATGAATATGAGCATGATTTATCTTGCTGTCGGACTTGTGGCTATTGGTGCAGTCGGTTTTGTCGGCTTTAAGTTCCTTAAAAAGCCTAAGAAAACAGGAATTGCCGATAATGACAATTCTGATGATGATGACATCACTTGGTATGACAATGAAGATGAAATCAATGAAGATGATGAATAATCGGAGGGTGTTTTTATGAAGAAGATTTGTATTATTACAGCAATCGCAGGAACTGCCTGTGCAACAGCAGCCGTAATTAAGAAAGTATCAGATGTAAAAAAGGATGCTTTCAAGAACGGCTACAAGTCAGGATTATCCGATTCAATGTTTTTTGCAGAAAAGGCTATGAAAGATTTTTCTGAAGAAATGAAGAAAATCACTGAGCCTGTCATTGAGGAAAATCTGGAGCTTAGAGAAAAGTATACAAAGCTCATTTCCGACTATGAAGCACTTATCGAGGAATACAACAGCCTTGCAAGTGACTATTGCAGCGAAGATGATGAGGACATTGAAGAATAAGTGAATTTTGGAGGACATAAGGCAATGAGAAAGAGAGAATTTGTCGGTGTCAGCACAATTTTCGGGGTTATTTGTGCAGTTGTAGGTTTTGCCCTCTATCGCAGAGGCAATACAAACGGATTTATGAGAGGATACAGAGAAGCCGACAAGCAGAGAGAATTTGAAAGTATTAAGTCTGTTTGACGGTATTTCCTGCGGAAGATTGGCACTTGAACGTGCCGGTCTTTCCGTAGAAAAATATGATGCTTTTGAAATTGACAAGTATGCCATGAAAGTTTCAAAGAACAATTTCCCCGATATTGTTCAGCATGGTGACGTATTTGACGGCAATTTCAAGGAGTTTCAGGGATATGACCTTCTTATTGGTGGATCACCCTGTACTTACTGGAGCGTAGCAAAAAAGAACAGAGAAACAACAAAAGATGGTGAAGGATTTAAGTTGTTTATGCAGTATGTAAAAGGACTTGAAGATTCAAATTGCAGATATTTTCTGTATGAAAATAATAATTCCATTCACCAGAATATAAAGGATGAAATATCGGGTTATCTCGGTGTTCAGCCTGTTATGATAAATTCTGCACTTGTATCAGCACAGCAGCGTAAGCGTTGCTACTGGACTAATATTCCGAATATTACACAGCCTGATGATAAAGGAATACTCTTAAACGATATTCTTGAAAGCGGTATTGGCTGGCAGGATAAAAGCTATTGTATGACAGCAACATACGCAGGTGCAGTTCTGAATAATACCCTTGCCAATGCTTTTTCAATAACCTCGCTATCAGCGTGAGCATATATCGAGGTTGTTTCCACAGAACTATGTCCCAAAAAGTCTCTGATGTACGACAGCGGGATACCGGCTTTGTACATGCCATGAGTCTATCCTAAAATTTGTGTAAACCTCTGAAGTAGTGTATAATAGGAGAGACACTACTTTGGAGGTTTTAATTATGAGCAGAAGGCGAAGAAATGAAACAGAAGAGCAGCGAGCAAGAAGAGAGCTGATAAGCGATTTTCTGTTGGCAGCAAATATCCAGAGCATGGACGATATTCAGGAGCTGTTCAAGGAAGCGCTTGCCGGATTTATGGAAGGCAGCCTTGAATCAGAGCTTGATTCTGAGCTTGGGTATGAGCCGTATGACGTTAAGAACAAGAATACTGATAATAGCCGTAATGGTCACAGCAAGAAGACTCTTCGCACCAGTATAGGCAAGGTGGATATCGAAGTACCTCGTGACAGAAACGGTGAATTTGAGCCAAAGATACTGCCTAAGAATCAGACAAGTATCTCTCAGGATATGGAGAACAAGATTATCTCTATGTACGCCAAGGGGATGTCAACGTCCGATATTGAGGACCATATCCGTGATATTTACGGTCTGGAGATATCTGATACCACCGTCAGCCGTATCA
>CAMCMW010000075.1 GCA_945876155.1 uncultured Ruminococcus sp.
TTAAGAGCGCAGCGATTTAAATGAACCGCCGTCAGGCGGCGAAAAACTGACGGCACAAATCAAGTAAAATCTAAGAATATAAACAGACAACCCTCTGAAAAATTCTCAGAGGGTTGCTTGTATTCGTATCGTTAGTTTTTCTCGCCTATCGGCGGTCATTCAATGCGCTTTCGCTGTTGAATGACAAAGCAGCCGTGGATAGTCTGGGTTTTGGTTAGCTAACTTGTGCTGTTAGTATGACTGATTTTATTTTTTCTGAACGGCGGCTTTTAAGGAGTTTCGCTCACTGCGGTGAGCGACAAGGGGGCTTTGCCCCCATTGACCCCCACAGCCTTTGAAAAGGCTGGCGAAACTTTTATATTTGGTGCGGCAGTAGCTGTGGTATCTGGCACAAAAAAATACGCCGGAACGCTCCGGCGCTTTTATTTATCTCTGTTCGCAAATGAGCTTGATAGCTGTTCTCTCTTCACCGTCGATCTGAATATTGGCAAACGCCGGAATACAAATCAAATCAACGCCGATAGGTGCTAAATAACCTCTGGCAATTGCTATTGACTTTATTGCCTGATTAGCGGCTCCGGCTCCGACTGCCTGAACCTCAACTGCTTTCTGTTCACGAATAACTCCTGCGATTGCTCCTGCAACTGAATTAGGCAAGGAGTGTGATGAAACCTTTAAAATTTCCATTGTTTTGACCTCCATAAAAATTAGCTGGTGTTAATTTTTAACTGCGTATAACGATGATTTTAATACAACTTCATTATACATCAACATGATTTTTTTTTCAATAGCCTGATTTGAAAATTGTGAATTATCTCTCAATTATTCTTGTAATTTTAGTACATTTGCCTATCTTTTCATCAAATGTTATTACCACTCCGTTGATAAAACAGGGCGTTTCAGCCTCTCTGAACCTCACCGGATACTTAAACCGCAGTTTATCCACCGCCGGTTTTACCTCAACTCCCAGAACAGATTCCTCCGGTCCTGTCATGCCGGCGTCGGTGATATAGCCTGTGTGTCCGGAAAGTATCGTTTCATCTGATGTCTGTACATGAGTGTGAGTACCCATTACTGCTGTGACCTTTCCGGCAAGATGATAGCCCATGGCTTTTTTCTCAGCGGTCGCCTCAGCATGAAAGTCCACAAAAATATTAGGGGTTTTGATTCCTTTCAGAACGCTGTCTATCACTGTAAACGGATTGTCAAGGGGTTCCATGTAAACAGTACCCATAAGATTTACAACCGCCGCCTTAAAAGAACCCATATCAATTATACTGATACCTTTTCCGCAGCAGCCCTCCGGATAATTCGCCGGACGGATAATATTGTCCTCGTTGTATATCGCAAGGGAATCACGCCTTTTATAGCAGTGATTTCCGGTGGTTATCACGTCCGCACCGCAGTTATTCTTTATAAGTCCGGCTGAATATGCGGTGATACCGTTTCCCTGCGCCGAGTTTTCGCCGTTTACAACGGTTATATCAATGGAATATTTCTTTTTCAGATTGTAAATGCGTGACGCAAGAAAGTCGCATCCGCTTTTTCCTACAACATCGCCTATAAACAGTAAATTTTTCATATTGTTCCTTCAATTATATTATTTGTGACGCATGACGGGTAACGTGACAGCCGATATTTACCGCAACAGGAAGTCCTGCTATGTGGGTAGGCGCCTCCTCAATGTTTACGCACAATGCGGTTATTCTGCCGCCGAATCCCTGGGGTCCTATGCCAAGGCGGTTTATCTTGTCCAGCATTTTTCCCTCAAGGTCGGCGTAAAGACTTTTCTGGTTTCTTATGGCAACGTCACGGCAGAGTGCTTTCTTCGCAAGGTATGCGCACTGTTCAAAGTTGCCGCCGATACCCACTCCCACAACCATAGGCGGACATGGATTGCTGCCGGCTTTTGAGGCAGTTTCGGTAACAAAATCCACAATATCCTCCACTGCCGCTGACGGTGTAAACATTTTAAGGGCAGACATATTTTCACTGCCGAATCCCTTGGGGCATACATCTATTTTAACCTTATCTCCCGGAACTATTCTTGTATGTAACACAGCCGGAGTATTATCCCCTGTGTTCACTCTTTCCAGAGGGTCGCCCACAACAGAACAGCGCAGAAAACCTTCTGTATAGCCTCTTGAAACGCCCCTGTTGACTGCCTCCTCAAAGCTGCCGCCGATAAAATGAATGTCCTGACCAATCTCAGCAAAAATCACAGCCATACCAGTGTCCTGACAGACAGGAATATTTTCATCAGCCGCCGCTTTTATATTCGCTTTAAGGTCGTCAAAAACGCTTTTTCCAGCCGGAGAAATTTCCTCCTCAGCCGCCTGTGTTATCCTTTTTTCAAGGTTTTCAGGAAGATGGATATTAGCCTGAATACAAAGGTTTCTTATAACATTTTCTATTTCACTGACGTTTATTTCACGCATAATGCAGGTTTCCTTTCATGTAAAATTTTAAATTCCGTACAATTTTTACATAATTTCTTCTTACAAGCTTAAAGGTGCAAAAAATGCACCTTTAAAAATATTTTCTGTTGTTATTTTATAACATCAAGCAGTTCGCCTATTACAGGGAGTTTTTTTGCCTTTCCCTGTGCTGCATTTACAACGCCGATAATGATATAAACTAGTACGGCAATTCCCAAAGCTACTGAAATAATACCGCTTATAATGCCGCCTATTGCAGGAATCCAGCCGATTATGAAGTCTATCAGCGCATTTATTATTGAGCAGACAAACGAGAAAATCGTAAGTATCAGTCCCTGGTTAGCGTGAAATTTAGCGTACTTTGACGAGCCTGCCGCAAGCAGTGGTATCAGGAACAGCAGCGGGATATATGCTACAATCGTCAGCGCCTTGTTCTGCTCTATGTCATTGGTGTCAAACATTCCGGTCAGATCGTCTTTGTCAAAATTATTAGCCATTGTTAGTTTCCCCTTTTCATCTTAATATTTTAATAATATCACATTGTAAACTGTTTTTCTATACTAAATCAGCATTTCAGCAGTTTAAACAATTTATTATTTTCTGTTTTGGTCATCTTGCTCAACGTTCAGTTCGCTTATTGCATTTACAAACTCCTCAACACTGGTAAACGCCTTATACACCGACGCAAACCTTATATAGGCAACATCGTCCACATCTTTGAGTATCTCCAGCGTCATATTGCCTATCTCCTCGGACGTTACCTGGTTTATCATGGCATTTGCAAAGTGGTTTTCAACGTCCTCTGCTATCTTGTTTACCTGCTCAATATTCACAGGACGCTTTTTTATGGCGTTGAAAATTCCACGCATAAGCTTGTTGCGGTCAAACGGCTCAAATGTACCGTCCTTTTTAACCACCATTATCATCGGACGCTCGATAACCTCAAAGGTCGTGAAACGCCGTCCGCACTTGCCGCACTCCCGACGCCTGCGCTTTTTATGCTCCATTGAACGGGAATCTATTATTTTTGTGTCTTCATTTCCGCAGTAGGGACATTGCATAAATTTTTCCTTTCTTTGTTTTACAGTTTGCCTATCATGCTGACAAGTGTATTGTAGTTCTCCACAAGGTCTGAAATACCGTCAAAATTACTCCTGTAAAGCTCCAGCATCACTGATGAATCGGGAGAATACTCCTTTAACAGTGCCAGGAACTGCTTTATATTAAACCTGCCCTTGCCTATCTGAAGGCAGTCACCAGCCTCTCCGTGGTCGCTGATATGAACGTGTACAACGTGACTTCCCAGTGTACGCAGTATATCAAAATTGCTTTCCCCTGAACGCACCGACTGTTTTGTGTCAATCACAAACTTAGCGTCGTCCCCCAGATTTTCAACCATCTCCTTCATAAAATCAAGAGAACCGCTTGTACACCTTGATACATTCTCCTGGGCAACCGTTATGCCGAATTTCTTTCCGGTATCCACAAGCCGCTGAAAGCTCTCAAAATAAAGGTCATTCTGTACGTTTAATATCTTTTTGTTTCCGTGGAAAACAAATATTTCTGCTCCCAGTATATTCATCGCCTCAAAATACTTCTTGTAGAAGTCTAAGGCGTCGTCCACTCTCCGCTCATAGCCGGAAAAAAACATCATTGGCTCTAATGCACAGGTAAAGGGGTGCAGCGAACGGCAGGTCACCTCAAACCGTCTGAGGGTTTCGGCAAGACCGTTCACATAATTCTTTTTAAGTTCACTGGTTGTATTAATAAAAATCTCGGTATGAGCAATGCCGTTTACGGCCAGATCATAAACCGATTCTTCGAGCAGCTTCGGATAAAGGCAAGCTGTTGAAACTCCGGCCCTCATTGCTCCTATCACCTCAATCTCTATGATTTACTACTATTATTATAGCAAAAAATACTCGTAAATTCAATCCCTGATACCGAAAATTTCACACAAAAAATCATATTTTGCAGACGTGAAAAAACGATACCGTAAAATAAATATTTGTCAGCAATACGTAAACATCTTTCATTTCTTTTCTCAGAAAAGAAAAACAGCATACTCCAGAAGAGTATGCTGCCACATTTTATTAATCTGATTGCTTAAATTTCAAAAAATCAGCCTGCTGCGTTGAGTTTCTTAGCGAGCTGTGACTTCTTTCTTGCAGCACAGTTCTTGTGCATAAGACCCTTAGCTGCTGCCTGGTCAACCTTCTTTATAGCAACTCTGATTGCCTCTGCCTTGTCAGCTGAATTAGCCTCGCAAGCGGCACCGGCATTCTTGAGAACAGTTTTAAGATTTGATTTTCTTGCCTTGTTGGCTGCTGCCTTTGTCTTATTAACCTTAACTCTCTTCATTGCGGATTTGATATTTGGCATTTTACTGCACCTCCTTAAAATTGAAATATCCTGAATTATTATTTACAGAATTTATCTTAATAATTCAAAAAATTCAGCATAATATAAAAACAGCGCAAGCTGAAATCAGCAGGACACGACCGCTGTTTTTTGATCCGGATGTAATGAGCATCCGGACGGCGCATTTTACTGCACCAACGCTAATAATTATTTTACCATTTTACAGCGCAAATTGCAATAGGCAAAATCAAAACAAAATCACGAAATTAAAGCGTTGATTTAAAGCATAATGCACAATAAAATCAAAATTTCACTAAAAGGGAGCTGATTTACTTATGAATATCAGAACCGACCTCGCCCTGGAAAGCGTTAATGCCGCCAGAATCAGCGAGGGCATAACCCAGACAACCCGTGGCAAGGCTTTTAAAATAACCGAAATTACAATCGCTGAGGACAGGCACGGTGCAAAAATCGGCAAGAAAAAGGGCAGGTATATTACCCTTGAGGGCGAGCCGCTGGGACGCTTTTCCGATACCTTCAAGGAAATGGCGGCGGAGCTTTCCCAGGAACTTTCCGGGCTTCTTCCGGACGGTCCGTGCCTTGTTATCGGTCTGGGCAACAGCGACATCACCCCCGATGCTCTCGGTCCTCTGGCGGCGTCAAGAGTCCTTGCGACACGCCACCTCAAAGAAGAACTGGGAGACGAGGACGAGTTTCTCTCCAGTCTGAGACAGGTCAGTGTTATGGCAAGCGGCGTTCTGGGTCAGACCGGTATTGAAACCGCCGAAATTATCGAAGGACTGCTCGAAAAGCTCAAACCCTCCTCCATTATCGCCGTTGACGCTCTCGCCTGTTCGGACGTGAGCCGTCTTGGTACAACAATCCAGCTTTCCGATTCCGGAATTTCCCCCGGCAGCGGCGTTGCCAACAAACGTAGGGAGATTTCCAGGGATACAATCGGAATACCCGTTATTGCCGCCGGCGTTCCCACAGTTGTGGATATGTACACCATTGTTGAAAGCATTACCGGAAAAAGAGTAAGCGCCTCAATCCCCAACATGATGGTCACTCCAAGAGATGTGGACAGGCTTATTGAGCGTTCCTCCGCACTTATCGCAATGGGGATAAATCTTGCTCTCCACCCTGAACTCAGTTTTGAAGATGTTGAAAACATTATGCTTTAAACTTCACTTTCAACAGGCTGTTGAAAACGGTGTTGAATTGAGTTTGAAACACTTGTCAGAAATCGGGTTTTTCCCATGAATATGTGGTTTATCCGACTGTTAAATTGTTGAAAAACTTTCAAGAGTGAAACAATGTGTTTTTTTACTGAAAATTTGTTGAAACTGCCTATTGATGTCATTTTTCTCTTAATTACCGCGGATAAATCAGCGGTTTATGGAAAAACTATAAGCGTATTGCAGAAAATGCAATAGCAAAAACGAAAGGATTGAATTGTATGAAAAAAACTCTTCCTATACTTTTTTCCCTCGCTCTCGTATGCTGTTCCTTCACAGCCTGCGGAAACAGCGAAAAAAATAACGGCAACAAAAATGCGACAGAAGCCCCTACTACAGTAAACGAAACCACAAGTCCCACAACTGAAAAGGCAACAGATACAACAGTTACTGACAACGCAAACAACAACCAGTCCGCTACAGACAAGGGCGGTATCGTTGGCAACATCGTAACTGACGCTGAGGGTATCGTTGACGACCTCGTTTCAACCGGTGAGGACATCGTTGACGACGCAGGCTCAGTTGTTGAGGGCGTTGGTGACGCAATTGCCGGTACTGACAAGCAGTCATAAGAAAAAAACAGGGTACTTTGCGGTGCCCTGTTTTATCGTCAAACTAAGCCCGCCGAACGGCGAATTAAAAGTTTCGCCAGCCTTTTCAAAGGCTGTGGGTTTCCAAAGGGCAAAGCCCTTGGTCGCTCACCGCAGTGAGCGAAACTCCTTAAAAAGCCCCGTTCAAAGAAGGCAAAACCAGTAAGACTATTAGCTAAAGTACGCAATGCAAAAATAACTTATTCACGGCGGCTTTGTCATTCAACAGCATAGCGCATTGAATGACCGCCGACAGGCGGAAAAAGCTGACAGAACGATAAGAGTAACCCTATGAGGATTTCCCAGGGGGTTATATGTTTACATTCTTAGATTCAGCTTGAATCATGCCCTTAGCTTTTCGCCGCCTTACTGCGGTTCATTTAAATC
>CAMCMW010000076.1 GCA_945876155.1 uncultured Ruminococcus sp.
AGAAACGTACAGTGGATGACTGCCCTGCGTGACCTGATGATTGACAACCGCATACACCACACATTCTGGTGCTTTAACGAAAATTCCAGTGACACCGGCGGACTTATCAAGGGCGGTACTAACTGGACTGAGTGGGACGAGGACAAATACGCCTTCGTTGAACCGGCTCTCTGGCAGGACGAACAGGGACAGTTTATCAGCCTTGACCACAAATATTCAGTGGGTGTCAACGGCATAAGCCTTGGGGAATACTACGACGGTACTCCCTCTGTCAAGCCTTCTGAAAGACCGTCAGACAATCCGGGCAGTGACGTGCTGAGGGGCGACGTAAACAAGGACAAGAAAGTCAACGTGTTCGATTCGTCACTTTTCAGAAAATACCTCCTGACAAACACTATCCCTCCTAACAAGGATAACAGTGACTTTAACGGCGACGGTGAAATAAGCGTTGCTGACCTTACTGGTCTGAACCAGTTCCTGATTAACAAATCATAAAAATTGCTCTCCCGGGTGAATACTTTGGGAGAGCATTAATATATCAAGGAGATTATTTATGTGGTTTAAAAAGAAAATTTCTGCCGTAGTTGCTGTACTGACGGTTGTAATGATATGCTCCGCCGGCTGTGACTCAGCATCAGATGAAGTACACGAACAAACTGCTGATTTTACTAAAGACACAACGGACTTTTACGAAACATGGAAGGACAGATATCTTCTGAAAAATCCCTATGTGACTGATGAAGCGCAGTATTACGTCTGGTACAGCGGAGAAACTTTTGAACAGAACAACTCCGAAACTGCTATTACCGTCTCGGAGGCTCACGGCTACGGTATGCTTATTACTGCGTCCATGGCAGAATATGACAGCAATGCAAAGGAAATTTTTGACGGACTTTACCGATACTACAGGGCGCATCTCAGTGAGATAGGTTCTAACCTTATGGCGTGGCAGCAGAGTGATAACGGTACTGCGTTGGTAAACACCTCAGGGGCTGATTCGGCATCAGACGGCGATATGGATATTGCATACTCACTCCTCATGGCAGACAGTATCTGGGGCAGTGACGGAAAAATCAATTACAGACAATCCGCTGTTGACATCATAAACGATATAATGACATACGAAGTCAACCAGACCGACTGGATAATTCAGCTTGGTGACTGGGTTTATTCAGAATATGACAGCCAGTACTACTCAGCCGCAAGAGCCTCTGATTTTATCGTTCAGTATATGCCGGTATTTGCAAAAGCCACCAATGACAAGCGCTGGCTGAACGTATATGACAGTACGTATGAGATAATAAACAGTTTTACTGCGGAATATAAAACCGGTATTCTTCCCGATTTCATTGTGAAAGATGAAACCGGCAAGTTTGTTCCTGCACCGCCGGATTTCATGGAAAGCGAGTATGACGGCTGCTACTATTACAACAGCTGCCGTACCCCCTGGAGAATAAGTATGGATTACCTTGTAAACGGAAACCAGAATGCACTTGCTTTTGCGTCAGCAATAAATTCGTTCATCATTGATTTCACAAACGGTGACCCATGGGAAATCAAAGCCGGCTACACTCCCGACGGTACTCCTGTTGAGGACTACAATGACCTTTGTTTTACCGCTCCGTTTATGGTTTCAGCATTATGCGGTGACAACACACAATGGCATGACGCTGTACGTGATACCGTTGTTAATTACGGTGATGACGTGTACTACGGTGATACAATAAAAATGCTCTGCCTTATTGCAGATGACGGCAAGTGGATAGTGCCGGAATAATCCCATACAAAAACGCAAGACGCCGCATCTGAAACGGCGTCTTTATTATTGATATCAGTCGGGAATATTCACCTCAGTAAGTGAAACATTTTTTACCACATAGTTTCCGGCGGCACTTCCGTAGTTGAAGTACAAAAACCAGTCAGAGGCAGACGTTTCCTCCATACATATTGTGTATGAATACTCCGTCAGCTCCGGCGTCAGCGCAGTACTGCCGTACCAGCAGCCGGGATAGGTCGTTCCCACCTGGCGAATAATACCTATATCCATTGTCACATCTGTTGTACAGGACGCCTCAAAGGTAAGACGGTAGACTTTGCCTTTTTCCAGTTGAAGTCCCCTTGCCTGTGCCTGAATGTCCCACGGATTCGCTGCCTTTGCGCCTACGTTTGCAGTAAACGAGTTTTCAGCAGTACTGTAGGAGAATGTCGCCGCACCGTAATGTGTCCAGGACGAAACCGCCGGTATCATATTCTCTCCGGTGTCAGGCAAAGCATTTCCCACAAGCAGGTCAAGATAGTACTTTGCATAACGAGGACGTGTAGTAAAGAAATTTTTCAGTCTTGAAACCTCACTGTTGAAACTGTTGTTTACCCAGCTTGCGTTAAAGCGGTTATTTGTAGCAAAAATCACATCTTTGTACGCTGACACATACTCATTAATTTTTGCCTCGGCAGCTTCCGGTGCAAAATTGTTGTTCATGATTTCAATGTAGTTGTCATAGAATGCCTGTCTGAATTCATCATTTTCAATAAGGCTGTAGAAAATATTTGCAAAGTTATACGGGACTTCTTTTCTGTACATTGAACCCAGCGTATCAAAACCGCTTGCCGTTCTGCTCTCACTGTACAAGCCTGTGGAATATTCCGTGTCATACAGCGTAAAGCGCCATTTTCCGTCGGCATACGGTGTGTCCGGGTCTGTGGTATTGGAACGCCACATCTGCCAGTTGTTGAGATATTCAGTTGCCCAGTCGGTATTGTTAATGTAGGTTTCAATTGCTATGTAATCCATGAAATTCTGTATATCCAGGGTGTCGCATACTCTCTGATAGTTTTCAGGGACGGTCATATCAGCTGTGGCAGCCCAGTTGCAGAACTCCTCATATTCCTTTGCAATCTCAGCAGAACCCTCACACTCACCGTTTTTCAGCAGCGTTACATTGTTCTTGTCAATACCATAGTGTGACTGAATATATTCCGGCTCAATCTTTTCACGGATAAAATAGAATCCCCAGAATTCGCCGTCAATAAACATCACGCAGGGTTCAGCGCCCTGAATGTCAACAGCTCTGTCGGACACCATATCCTGAATCAGCGCATCTCTGAAATGAAGTACCTGGTTATCTGTACCGCCGTTTCTGAGAGTTACCTTGTCGAAGGAATCAATAACGTTTCCGTTTTCATCAGTCAGTCCCTCGATAAATTCGTACTTCATGTCCGAACTGCCGTACTCGCCCCTTGCATAAAGTCTGATACTCTTCTGTGCAAAAGACCTTGACCATTTTCCGGCAATTCTTGCGCCCACATCAGCAGTATAGGCAAGCTTTCCGCTTTCAAATACCTGAACATTCACCGGTACTTCCCACTCTCTGCCGTCCTTGTTGTAGTTAGTCGGATTAGCGGTATCGCCGGGCTGATATTCCACATACTCGTCACTTTCAGCCCATTCATGATATCCGCTGCCCACCATGTAGATACCGGTATCATCATTAAAGAAGTTGTCACCGTCAGTCGAAAGGGAAACCACTTTCATATCGCTGTAGTACGAGGCAGTTTTCCCCACAAAATAGCTGTTTGTTGCAACACTGCTGTATTTACCCTCCGCAGTTTTTGATACAGCCCTTACAACTATTCCCTTGTCCACCTTGCCTGTGGGGTGAGTATAGTCATAGAGAACAATATCGTCAAGAGCGCTGTATTTGTTGGGGTCACTTGTGTTGTTGTAAATATTTATCTCGTCAGTGTATACCGCAGCAGTGGAAGATGTTCTGGGGTCACTGCCGTCGGTTGTGTAGTAAATCGTGTTGTTATCCGTGTCACTCAGTCCGAGCATAAATTCAGTATCGTAAAATCCGCCCTCAATGGAGAATACCGGCTGTGCAACCGCTGTTACATCTTCTGCTGTGTCATTGCTCTCCCCCGGAGTTGGTGTCAGCTGTGTAAAGTTTTCAGAACCGTTTGCAAACCGACCCCAGGTCACGTCCTCTGCCAGTTCCGGTACAGCTACAGCGTCAATCTCACCGTAATCCGGGTGGGTAAGGTAAATAGTTTCCCCGATGGCACTGATTTTAAATGCGGCGTGGTACTCCCCTTCCGCCTGATTCAAAGCGTCGTCGCAAAAAACAATGACATAGCCTCCTCCCGGAATTACCGTGTTTTCCGGAAAAGCAAACTTGAATTTATTCTTTGCACCGTCCGATACGCCGATACCGTCAAGAGAAATCTCATGGTCTGAGGAATTGTAAATCTCAATCCAGTCCGGATTCGCCCCGGAAGCGTCCGTTAAGGAGTTACCATTTGAGGAGCAGACCTCGTTGATAAGCAATGGGGAGTATTCCTCAGCCGCTTTGCCGACTGCTCTTCTGAGACATACCAGGTCAAAAATGTCCACATTACCGTCGCCGTTGTAATCGGCATTGCCCCCCTGCACGTCAGTCAGAGAACCAGCGCCAACCAGATGTTTCTGCAAAATAGTGATATCCTGAATATTGTTTTTGCCGTCAAGATTCACGTCACCGGCAAGCACATCTTCGGCAGTGGCAGACAAGTTCAGCTGGGGCAGGAGTGCAGATGCGGCTGTCAGAAAAGCAGTCAGGGCAGCCGCAATTTTTCCTTTCACCATAATTTACTACCTTCTTTCCGTTCATTGATACTTTTTATCATAGCATACTTCCTAAAAAAATGAAACAGTTTTGAAATAATTTGAATAAAATAAACCTCCGGCTTAGCATTAACCGGAGGCATAAGAAATTTTTATCAGTCAAAATCGTCTTCGCTTGTAGGGAGCTTTGCACCGCACACACCGCAGAACTGGAATTTATCCTGAACCTCAGCCTGACATTTCGGACAGATTCTGACACCTTTAAGTCCCTGAAGTTCAAACTTCATCTTCTTGATTCTTCTCTTTCTTGTGTCGATATCGTCGCAGTAAGCTTTCAGCTCGTCAGTATTTTCAGGGGTCTTGTAGTAAGTCTTGCCGATATCCGCAAAGATTTCCATGATTCTTTCTTCCTCGTAAAGAATCTTTCTTTTGAGGTTGCTTGTGTCTGAAATGTTCTTTGTTTTCTCGTTCACGTTTCTGCTGGCATCGCTTACTACGTCACCAATCTTGTTAAAAATTCCCATTGATTTTTCCTCCGTTACATATCATAAATTTCCTGGCTTGTAAGCAGTTTGATACCTGCTTTGCCCAGTACATCAGCAGCGTACTTGTTATCTGCAACCCTGAGTATCACATAGGCGATATTCTCAGACTTGCTCACAAACGCATACATATATTCAACGCTTATCTTGTTGTCGTAAAGCGTATCCATAACCTTTGCAAGTCCTCCCGGACTATCCTCAACACCAACAGCAAGCACGTCTGTTATAGTAACAGTGCAGTCAGCGTCTTTGAGTGCAGCACAAGCCTTGTCAGGGTCATTGACGATAAGTCTTAAAATACCGAAATCCTTTGTGTCCGCAATTGAAAGCGCACGGATATCAACGCCGTTGTCTTTGAGAATATTTGTCATTGCTTTCAGTCTGCCCGGCTTGTTTTCAACGAAAATAGAAATCTGTTTTACCATAATGATATCCTCCTTTATTTACGTTTATCAATAACTCTTACAGCCTTGCCCTCAGTTCTCTGAATTGTCTTAGGTTCAACAAGTCTGATTTTAGCCGAGATGCCGAGGGTAGAGTCTATGGCATTCTTGATTATCTTTTCCTGGTCCTCAAGGCTCTTTACTGTGTCTGAGAACATTTCAGGAGAAATTTCAACCTGGATTTCAAGAGTGTCA
Organism: uncultured Ruminococcus sp.; assembly: GCA_945876155.1. Lineage (GTDB taxonomy): Bacteria > Bacillota > Clostridia > Oscillospirales > Ruminococcaceae > Porcipelethomonas. The sequence goes on from CAMCMW010000076.1 coordinate 5,781, forward strand.
GTGTTGTCAACTCTGTCAACGATAAGCTGGTAGTATGGAGCTGTGTTGCCAAGCTGGAGCAGTACGCTTTCAACCTGTGATGGGAACACGTTTACGCCTCTGATAATAAGCATATCGTCAGAACGTCCGGCTGGTTTCATCATCTTGATGAGTGTTCTTCCGCATGAGCATTTCTCACGTTTGAGTATGCCGATATCCCTTGTTCTGTATCTCAGCAGCGGGAATGCCTCTTTGGTGATACAGGTGAATACGATTTCGCCCTGTTCTCCCTCCGGAAGTACCTCTCCTGTGTCAGGGTCAATAGTTTCAGCAATGAAGTTGTCCTCGTTTATGTGCATACCAGTCTGCTCGCTGCACTCAAATGCAACACCAGGACCGATAATTTCAGTCAGACCGTAAATATCAAAAGCTTTAAGACCAAGCTTGCTTTCGATTTCCTGGCGCATTTCCTCAGTCCATGGCTCTGCACCGAAAAGTCCGGCTTTAAGCCTGATATCGTCCTTTGTGATACCCATTTCCTGCATTGTTTCAGCAAGGTAAAGGGCATAGGACGGTGTACAGCAGATAAATGTTGAACCGAAGTCCTTGATAATGTTTATCTGACGGTTTGTATTGCCTGTGGAGACCGGAATTACAGTCATTCCAACCTTTTCCGCACCGCCGTGAAGTCCCAGACCGCCTGTGAAAAGACCGTAGCCGTAGGAAACGTGCATGAAGTCCTTGTTGTCAGCACCAGCGGCAGTCAGCGCTCTTGCACAGCATTCAGCCCACACGTCAAGGTCGTTCTGGGTGTAGCCCACAACAATCTGCTTTCCTGTAGTACCGCTTGATGCGTGAAGTCTTACAACCTGGTCCATAGGTACAGCAAACAGACCGTATGGGTAGGTGTCACGCAAATCCTGTTTCATGGTAAAGGGGAGCTTTTTCAGGTCGTCAACGCTGTGGATATCGTCGGGAGTGACCCCTGCCTTTTCCATTCTTTCACGGTAATAGGGAACATTTTCGTAAACACGTCTTACCGTCTGAGAAAGCCTGAAGCTCTGGAGCGCACGCATTTCATCTCTTGTGGCGCACTCCATGCTTTTGTTCCAGTATTTTTCCATTGCTTACTCCTTATTCTATATTTTTACCAAGCTCGAAAGCTTTAAGATTCAGTTCAAGAAATT
>CAMCMW010000077.1 GCA_945876155.1 uncultured Ruminococcus sp.
GACGTTCATACAGAAACGTTGCTGTTGAAATCGTTAATATCCGTGTTGTCGGTACAGGAAGTATTGAAGATCTTGAACCAATTAAAATTGAGGCTGGTAACGGTGACGTTGAAAGAGCTGTTACAGGTTCAAGACAGGTGACATTCAAGATTGACGGCAAGCCGGAACACCTTGAAACAAAGATCTATGACAGAGCAAAGTTCAAGGCAGGAGACGTGATTCAGGGTCCTGCTATTATCAACCAGATGGATACAACTATCGTTGTTGAACCGGATTGTGTTGGTAAGGTTAATGAATATGGTATTATTGTAATTGACATTAACTCCTGATGCGGATTTTCATAGAAAGGAATGATATATATGTCTAAAATGATTGAGGGATTAAATATCCCGAGAGTTGAAGTTGATCCTGTAACCTTGCAGGTACTTGGCGGTTCTTTCAAAATGATCGCTCAGGAAATGGGTATGGTTCTCTACAGAATGTCATATTCAAGCATTGTACGTGAATCTGAAGATATCGGCTGCGGTATTGTTGACATTACAGGCAGACAGCTTTGTGAAAGTGAAAGTACTCCTATGCACGTCGGTTCTATCGGCGGCAATGTAAAGGGTATTCTTACAAGGTGGAATCTGGAGGATATTCATGAAGGTGATATTTTCATTCACAACCACCCTTACTATGGTACCTCACATTCACCTGACCTTCATATATGTATCCCTATATTCTATCATGGCAAACTTATAAGCTTCTCCTGTGTACAGGCACATCTGCTGGATAATGGTTCACATACTCCGGGTATGGACGTATTTGCCCGTGATATCTATGCTGAAACAAGAATTTACTATGCTATCAAGCTTTATGGAGAGGGAAAGAAAAACGAACAGCTCTGGAGAATGATTCTTGATAATGTCCGTACTCCTTCCATGAACGAAAACGACCTTAAAGCTATGATTGCCTCTGCACAGCATGGTATCAAGCGTTTCACTGAACTGCTTGACAAATACGGCATGGAAACAGTTTATTCAGCCATTGAAGACTGGATGGATTATTCAGAAAGAATGCTCAGAAGTGCAATTGCAAAAGTTCCTGACGGAACTTACTATGCAGAAGGCTACCTTGATGATGACGGTGTAAACCTTGACAAGCACCTTAAAGTATGTACAACAACTACAATCAAAGGTGATGAAGTTACAATTGACCTGACAGGAAGTGCAGATGAAGTTTACACAGCGTTCAACGCCTCCTTTGAGGGTACGACAATGACGTCGATAAGCTATATCATGCACGCACTGTTCCTTGATGATGACATTTATCAGCAGTACATTCCGCAGAATGACGGTATGAGAAGACCTGTAACGGTTATTGCACCAAAGGGCTGTATCTTCAATCCGAATTTCCCGAGAGCGTCATTCTCACGATTCAATCAGGCAAACCTGCTTGCTGACTGCGTAATGCGTTCACTTGCAGACGTTATGCCGGAGCGTGTATCAGCCGGTACAAGCGCACACATTCACTTTGTAAGCTATAACGGTTTCAACAAGGATAAGGGTGAATACTGGGTATATCTTGAAGTTGATGAGGGCTCATACGGCGGACGCTATGGCAAAGACGCCATCGACTCCTGCGACGCTCTTGTTGCCAATACAAGAAATGTACCTATTGAGGAAATCGAATGGCACTATCCGCTGCGTGTAGAGCGCTATGAACTGAATCCGGAGCTTGTTGCGCCGGGTAAATGGAGAGGCGGTCTGGGAATTGTCCGTGAAACAAGGTTCCTCCAGAGCGGTACTGTAACCTGTGAGGGCGACAGACACATTGAGGCTCCGAAGGGTCTGTTCGGCGGTAAAGACGGACATTCTGCAAGCATGACCAAGAATCCTGACTCTGCAAATCCTGTTTCTCTGCCGTCCAAGCTTTCAGATGAGGAGTTTGACGTAAATGATGTACTCCAGATCCGCACTCCCTGCGGCGGCGGTTACGGAAATCCTTTTGAAAGAGATCCTAAGCTTGTTCTGGGCGATGTGCTGGACGACTTTACAACAATTGAAGACGCCAAAACCTCTTACGGCGTTGTAATTGACCCGTCTGCCATGACAGTTGATGAGGCTGCTACAGCGGCACTCAGAGCAGCAAAGTAATAACAGATTAAAAATTACAGGTTCTGTCTGCTGAATATGTTTTGTCAGCAGGCAGACTCTTTATTGTGAGGATTGAAAAGGCTACCATATAAATCATCATACAGTATTCACGGGAATTCTGACAGGTTCAGAGTTCCCTGAAACTGTATACTGCTTTACAAAAGAAATAAACTGCGGTAAAATAAAAAATACCGGGTTTTTAAGTATACGGTAAAGAAGTGAAAGGGAGCGTGATTAACATTAAAAATTCAGTTTATATTATACTGGCAGGAATACTATGGGGTATCATTTCACTGTTTGTAACACAGCTGCAGAAAATGGGGTTGAATTCCATGCAGGTGGTATCCGTCAGAGTTTTTTTCTCGGCACTGGTGCTTGTTGTTTTTCTTTTGATAAAGGACAAGTCCAGATTGAAAATAAAGCTGAAGGATATACCGCTTTTTTTTGGTACGGGAGTGTGCAGTATTATATTTTTCAATTTCTGCTACTTTGAGGCTATAGAGGTAATAGGGGGTGCAGCTGTTCCGGCTTTACTGCTGTACACAGCACCTATATTTGTAATGGTAATATCCATGATACTTTTCAAAGAGAAGATAACAAAAAAGAAACTGCTTGCACTGGTTCTCACATTTTCCGGACTGATTTTTGTCACCGGAGCATTTTCGGGAACAGAGCATTTGTCACTTAAAGCAATACTTCTGGGACTTGGAGCTGGTCTGGGATATGCGCTTTACAGCATATTCGGAAAGTATCTTGTACCTAAATATGATGCAGTTACTATAACTACTTATACATTTATTGTGGCGTCTGTATTTGCCGTTCCGTTTTCAGGAGTGGTTTCACAGATAACGGATATTTTATCGGTAAAAGGCATTGCGTCCACTCTTGCCCTTGCCGTTTTCAGCACTGTTGCGCCGTTTCTTTTGTACACCAGAGGTCTTAAAGGAATGGATGCCGGAAAAACTTCTATTCTTGCGACGATTGAACCATTTGTCGCTGCAATAGTCGGGGTAGTGTTTTTCCATGAAAAAATGACTTTTGTAAAAATATTCGGAATGCTGCTTATATTTACAGCAATAATAATCCTTAATATCAGCGGTAAATCCAAAAAAACTGAAAACAGAAAGAAGGACTGATTCAGATGAAAAAACGAGTTGTGATAACAGGTATGGGAGCAGTCACACCTATTGGCAATTCTGTACCGGAATTCTGGGAAAATGTCAGAAAAGGTGTTGTCGGAATTGGTGAGATAACACATTTTGATACAACAGGGTATAAGGTTAAGCTTGCGGCAGAAGTGAAAAATTTCAGCCCGAAAGAGTATATGGATTCAAAAACCGCAAGACGAACAGAAAGATTTGCGCAATTTGCAGTTGCAGCAGCCAGAGAGGCTTTTGAAAGCAGTAAGATAGATATGTCCTGTGAAGACCCCTACAGGGCGGGCGTCTGCATTGGCTGCGGAACAGGCGGTTTACAGCTGATACAAAAAGAATATCAGAAATTGCTTGATAAAGGACCGTCAAAAATAAGCCCCTTGTTTGTGCCGATGTTTATTTCCAATATGGCGTCGGCAAATGTGTCCATTAATCTGGGTCTGAAAGGAAAAAATATTAATATCGTTACTGCCTGTGCAACAGGAAATCAATGTATAGGTGAGGCATTCCGTGCGATACAGTATGGTGATGCAGATGTTATGCTGGCTGGGGGAACTGAGGCTGCCATAACAGAACTGGGAATAAGCGGATTTACAAATATGACTGCACTGAGTACTCAGACCAATCCCCTTAAAGCGTCTGTTCCCTTTGACAAGGACCGCAGCGGATTTGTTATGGGTGAGGGTGCAGGGGTGATAGTACTTGAAGAATTGCAGCACGCACTGGACAGAAATGCTGACATACTGGCGGAAATTGCAGGCTACGCAACAACCTCCGACGCTTATCACATCACTTCTCCGGAAGAAAGCGCAGAGGCAGCGGCACACGCAATTAAAGCGGCTCTGGCTGACGCAGAATTAAAGCCACAGGACGTGGACTACATCAATGCCCACGGAACAGGAACACATCTGAATGAGCTTTTTGAAACCAGAGCAATAAAAAAAGCTTTAGGTGAATATTCCTTTAAATGCAAGGTAAGCTCAACTAAGTCACTTATCGGTCATTTGCTGGGCGGTGCAGGCGGTGTTGAAGCAATAGTTTGTGTAAAGTCAATACTGGATAATTTTGTACACGTAAATGCCGGACTGGAAAATCAGGACCCGGAATGTGACCTGAACTGTGTAATGCATAAGGGTATGGATTATCCTGTAAATACTGCACTCTCTAACTCACTGGGATTCGGCGGTCATAATGCAGTTCTTATTTTCAGAAAATATGAATAAGAAATGTGATACTGAATATAAAACAAAACCTCTGATTTTTTACGATCAGAGGTTTTTGTTATTCAGGAAAAGCGGAGGAATTTCCCAAAAACATTATTATTCAACAGATGCAAATACACCAGTCATATCAACTCCCCAAAGTTCAGAATATCCTTTAAGATAAATGTCCTGAACTCCGTCATATGAGTAGCTTGCTTTGCCAACAGATGGATCAATATAGTCTGACGAATTGTCTGTTGTAATGAAGTACATTGCAAAACCGGACTTGTTATGTACTTCCTGTCCGGCAAAGTTTCTTGCCATACAGTCTGCCGCATGACAGGCACACCAGCCGATGCTTTCACCGAGGTCATAGTCCATATTGCCTGATGCAACATAATCAATAAGACCAGGGTTTCCGTTGAATGAACCTACTACAACATCATCTTTGCTGATACCCAGTTCTTCAAGAGCAGGTACAACGTAAAGACACATATTATCATAAAATGCAATTACGGCATTATAACTGCTGTCGGCAACAAAAGCGTTTCTTACGGCATTGCCGATACCCTCTGTCCAGTCTGTGATAGAAACATCAGCTACTGTGTATTTACAGCCGTATTCATCAAATACTCCGGTAATACCATTTCTTACGTTTGTATCAGCACCCCAGCCTACGTCTGCAACTACAAGGCAGTTGACCTTTGAAGGGTCTCCGATTTCTGAAATTGTCTGGAGCGCCATAAGCTCACCTGCGTGTGCATAATCACAGCCGATTGAACAATCTGTATTTGAGGAATCATCTGAAATATCCGTACCGTGAGTATCCTGGATATATACACCAGCCGCTTTTGCCTCATCAATTACGCTCTGGAGCTGTCCGATATCTGAAATACCGAAAAGGTCAATAGCGTCATAGCCCTGATTTATTCCTGTCTGAATTGCTGAAATCCAGCTGTCAGTAGTACCGTCACAGTAATTTATATCTGACGATGCACCTACTTTTTTATAAACGGCATCTGCCATTTTTGCATAATTTACACACCAGTCATTGGTCGAATCATAGGCTACAACCATGATTTTTTTACCCGAAAGTGCCGCTGAAATATCCACTTCACCAAAATCAGATGCAAAAAATTCCGGATTTCCTGATGAGGCAGAAAGCTTTTCAGCTACTTCACTCATAACCTGTCCGCTGTCAGCTTTGCTCTCAGCTGAACTGCTTTCTGATGTTTTGGTACTTTCATTTCCTGTTTCACTTCCGCAGCCTGCTAATGCAGTACATGAGCATAATACAAAAGCAGATACAAGCATTGCGATAAATTTCCTTTTTTTCATAATTCTTTTCTCCTTCATTATTTTTATTCTATGATTTTTCTGCAGCAGCTGTTTTGGGTGCTGTCTGAGCATTTTTAGCAAGCTGGATTTCTCTCTTTTCCTTTGAGCTTTTGGCAACTGCTGAAAATACAACGGCTACAACCAGTGCTGCACCATAGAATATGTTTGTAACATAAGATTGCGCTCCCTGGAGCTGTAAGCCATTAGTACCTGTTGCAAGGAAATAAACAGCAACGATAGTACCAGGAGCATTGAATCTTCCGGGTCTGAAACAAGTTGAACCAAGAAATACTGCCGCAAAGGCTGACATCATATAACCCAGACCGCCGGTAGGACTTCCGCCGCCGAGGATTCCGGTATACATAACCCCAGCAAGTGCTGCAATAAAGCCTGAAGCTACAAAGCTTAAAAATCTTGTTTTTCCTACATCAATACCTGAAAGTCTGGCTACATTCTGACTTCTTCCCACAATAAGTATTTTCTTGCCTGCTGAAGTCATTGTAAGTATATAGCCTATGATTATAGTGAGAATTACTGCATAGAAGAATGACGGTGAGATACCCAGGATTTTCTTTACATATATAATGTCTTTAAGAGACTGCGAAACACCTGTAATAGTCTGAAGACTTATCATAAGTGCGATTCCTGAGAGCAATGTATAAGTACCCATAGTCACAATAAACGCATTGATGTTGAATTTGGTTATAATTAAGCCGTTTACTGCTCCTACAGCAATACCGATAAGAAGTCCTATCAGAATACATATTCCGATTGGCAGTCCGGCATCAACATTCAGTTTGGCTACTGTTATGTTGACAACAGTAAGGGTAGCGGCAACTGACATATCATAATCCCCGGCTATGATAGGAATTAATACTGCAAGTGCCGTAACTACCAGTACAGCCTGTGAACCTAAAAGTGTCTTGATATTAAGCACACTGTTGAATACTCCCGGCATCCATATGGAGAACGCAATGAATAAAACAATCCATGCAATAATTACAGCATATTTCTGTAACAACTCGAGAATGAATTTCGAACTGTGTAAATGCTGATATTTGACACAATTCACCAACAAC
>CAMCMW010000078.1 GCA_945876155.1 uncultured Ruminococcus sp.
AGAGGAGGAATATTCCGAGGCTGATTATTACGAAGACGAATATTCTGAAGATGAATACTATGAAGAGGACTATTATGAGGACGGATATTCGGAGGAAGAATATTACGAAGATGGGGAGTATTATGAGTAAGTTAAGCACTCAATCAAAAAAAGTATGAAATAAAATCAAAAAAAATTAAAATATGACTTGAAATATTCAGCAAAGTATGATAATATAATAATATGTATTGTTTATATCAGAAATTACAACTTGATTTTCAGGGAATGAAATAAATTTAGGAGGAATTGTAAATGACAGACTTCAATTTTGAAGAGGCTTTCGACCCGCAGGTTAGCATTAAGGTAATCGGTGTCGGAGGCGGCGGCGGAAATGCTCTGAACTGTATGGTTGATGCCGGTGTTAAAGATATTGAATATATTGCTGTAAACACCGATGCAAAGGCACTTAACAGATCAAAGGCTACAACAAAAATCCAGATCGGTGCAAAGCTTACAAAGGGCAGAGGTGCCGGAAACAGACCAGAAGTGGGCGAGCGTTCAGCTGAGGAAAACAGAGATGAGATTGAAGCATCTCTCAAGGGCGCAGATATGGTATTCATCACTGCCGGTATGGGCGGCGGAACAGGTACAGGTGCTGCTCCGGTAGTAGCAGAAATCGCCCAGGAAATGGGACTTCTGACTGTTGCAGTTGTAACAAAGCCGTTTGCTTTTGAAAGAGAGCAGAAAATGCAGCAGGCAGAAAGAGGTATTGAGGAACTGAAAAAGTATGTTGACTCTCTTATCGTTATCCCTAACGAAAGACTTCTTGACGGTCTTGAAAAACAGCCGACAATGCTCGAATCATTTGCACTTGCAGATGATATACTCAAAACTGGTGTAAAGAGTATCTCAGACCTTATCACAGAGGACGGATACATAAACCTCGACTTCGCAGATGTATCCACAATCATGAAGGGCGCTGGCTATGCTCATATGGCTATCGGACACGGCTCAGGCAAGGATAAGGCTGCTGAGGCTGCAAAGGCTGTTATTTCCAGCCCGCTGCTTGAAACATCTATTTCCGGTGCAAGACGTCTCCTTATTAATATTACAATGTCAGAGGATATCATGGCATCTGATGTTGATACAGCAACAAAGATGATTACAGATACTGCTGCTGAAGATGTGGAATTTATTTTCGGTACAGCGTTCAAGGAAGATATGAACGACGAAATGACTATTACTGTAATTGCTGCCGGATACGGTGAAGATGTGTCAACAGCTGATGAAAATGAGGAAGTTATTCCGATTGACAATCCGCTTATTGACAATCCTGGTGACAAGAGAGATACTTCTGATGATGACCTTGACGAGATCCTCAGAATGCTTGAAAAATAAAAGATATGTGCAGTCAGTTATCTGGCTGCATTTTTGCTTTTTTAAAAAAATCTCCGAATTGTACAATAAAGATATTGAAATTCTGTTTTAAATATGATATAATAACTATATATAAATGTTGATTAATTTATAAAATTATTCAGACAGGAGTGTTACCATGAAAAATTCAGCAATACTCAGAACCGCAAAGGTCGGCGGATTTAATAAGGAAGATGTTCTGACTTATGTTGATGAACTTAATGCAAAAATTGACTCATTAAAAAGTGAGCTTGAACAGGCAAAAGCTGTGCAGTCTGACGTAAGCGAGCTTGAAAATTACAAAAATGAAGTTGAAAGATTGAAGGAAAGACTTTCAGAAACTGAAATCAAGCTTTCAGAAGCAAGGACTGATTCGGATTCTGTCAGAATGGAACTGCAGAACGAAAAGGACGCTATTTCCGAGGAAAACAGCAATCTGAAAAACGAGATTGAATCGCTGAAATACCAGCTTGAGGCGGCTCAGAATATGCCGGCGTCAGCTGTCGGGGAAATTCCGGCGGTGGATACATCTGAATTTGAAAATGAGATCAGTGACCTGAAAATACAGCTTGAGAATGCAAAAAGCCAGATTTCAGAGATGTCCGGCGAAATGACAAAGCTTACTTCTGATATTTCAGAAAAGGCTAAGAAAATTGAACAGCTTACTCTTGATAACAATGAACTGCGCCTTCAGACTGACGACAGCAGTTTCAGCGGTAATTTTGATATGGGTGCGCTTTTCTCCGAGGTACAGGCTACTGCAAAGAAAATCGTTGTTGAGGCAAGAATGGCTGCGGATAAACTTGTCAGGGACGCACAGTCTGAATCTGACAAGATATTAAGCGAGGCAAAGGAAAAGTCTGACAGAATCAATGCAGAGGCTGTAGGAAAAGCTGCAATCATGGAGGAAGACGCAAGAAAGAATGCCCAGGCTGCAACCGCTGCAGCTGAGAAACTCAAATCAATTTTCAGAACTGAAATTGATACTCTCAGCAGGAAATTTTCTGACGCTATGGAGAATATTGAGTCTGCCTCGAAAAAGCTTAACAGCGAAATTGAAACAGCTAAAAAGTCCATTTCAGAAAATGTTGAAAGTTTTATTGACAACAATACAACCCTGAATGATGTGGAAAAAGAGGCAGAATCAGTTTCATATTCTATTCCGGAGATAAGTGCTGAAATTCCTGAGGTTAATGCTTATCAGGAAGAAAATGATGATGACGATTATAATTTTGATAATTCGCCGTATATTTCAATGCCGGATTATGAAGATAACAGCGCTGAGGAACAGCCTTTTCAGGAAGATTCATCTGATGATGCTGATGATGAACCGTATGTTCAGGAAATTTCCAGCAAAAACAATGACGCTGAAATAGATGATATTTTAAGCTCATTTGCAATTGATCCTGTCAAGGACGATGAAGAAGATGAACCTGTACCGCCGAAAAAGAGTCCTTCTCTTGGATTTGACCTCGGGGACCTTGCAAAGCTTGCAGCTGAGGCTGAAAAGGATCTGTGATGTACATACGGGTTTGAAATTATTATAAAGGAAATGGTTTGAATGTCAGAGGCAATAAAAATCAGAACAGATGAGCTAAGAGAATATGCTCCGAAACTTAAAGCGGGAGATAAGATATTTCTTTCGGGTACTGTCTACACGTCAAGAGACGCTGCTCACAAGAGGATAAAGGCGCTGATTGACCTGGGAAAAGAACTTCCTTTTGAAATGGACGGTGCTGTGATATACTATGCAGGTCCTACTCCTGCGCCTGAGGGGAAACCGATAGGCTCCTGCGGACCGACCACTTCGGGAAGAATGGATAAATTTGCGCCGGAACTGCTTGATATGGGTTTGTGCGCCATGATAGGCAAGGGTGAGCGCAGCAAGGAAGTAAGGGACGCAGTTGTGAGAAACAAGGCTGTTTACCTGTGTGCTGTGGGAGGTGCCGGAGCGCTTGCGGCACACTGTATAAAAAAGTGTGAAGTAATAGCCTTTGAGGATCTGGGATGCGAGTCGGTAAAGAGACTTTATATTGAGGACTTTCCGCTCATAGTTGCGGACGATTGTTCCGGCGGCGATATCTTTTCAGAAGGCAGAAAAGAATATTGCAATGGGTGAGTTTATAGTTAAAATATAACAAATATTTAAGGCTTGTTATGTAGAAAATGACAGTTTCAAAAATATTGTTAGTTTTTTGAAAAAAAAACTTGACAAAATTCAATTTTTCGTATATTATTAATATATTACATAAAGAAATTTTTGTAATATTATATAGAATGAATCTGTTTTTATCGGAAATAATAAAAAGCCTGGTTGTAATAAAATCTTTTGCATTTCTTTAACGTATGCCGGATCATATTTTTCCATCAGCAAAACGATCTGAGTTTTTAGTTACGGTCGCTTGGTATGTTTGTTGGTCAAGGCAGTTTTTAGTTCTATTATAAAAAACGGACAGTTTAAAGCGGCGGTTGACTGTTAAAAGCTGTCCGGAGTCCAAAATACTAAAAGCGAGGTAAAAGAAATGTACGAAGATAAGACATTGGTATGTAAGGAATGCGGTAACGAATTCGTGTTCACTGCTGGCGAGCAGGAATTTTATGCAGAAAAAGGTTTCGTAAACGAACCTCAGAGATGCAAGCCATGCAGAGACGCAAGAAAGAACTCTTCAAAGGCTGAGAGAGAAATGTTCACAGCAACTTGCGCATCATGCGGCGGAGAGGCAAAGGTTCCTTTCAAACCAAGAGAAGATCGTGCGGTATACTGCAGCGAGTGTTTCGCAAAAATGAAGGAAGAAGCTTAATTTTAAATTCCTGTAAAATGCAGTCGCATCTGGCTGCATTTTTATTTTACATTGTATAAAAATATAACTACTGTCAAAACTATCTGCGGAGGTTAAAATATGGATTATCAGGTTAATAAGAATACAATCATCGGTGACATTCTTGACAAGGACTTCGACGTTGCTCCATTTTTCCTTGAAATGGGTATGCACTGTTTAGGCTGTCCTGCGTCAAGAGGAGAAACAATTGCCGAGGCTTGCGAAGTTCACGGTACTGACGCTGATGAACTGGTTGAAAAGCTGAATAAATATTTTGCTAAAAAATAATTTGCGTGGCGGACTTTATTGTCCGCCGTTGCTGTATTATAAAAGGATTATTTAAATATGATAACACTTGATAAACGTCTTGAAGCCTGTTCGGAGTTTATTTCCGGAAAAGGTGTTGTATGCGATGTGGGGACTGACCATGCCTATCTTCCGGCATATCTTGTGCTGAATGGTAAATGCACAGGAGCAGTTGCCGGGGATATAAATGACGGTCCGCTGAAATTTGCAGAACAGACTCTCATAAAATATGACCTGACTGACAAAATCAGACTTGTAAAATCAGACGGTCTTGAAAATATTGCCCCTGAAAGTATAAGCGATGTTGTGATTGCAGGCATGGGCGGTGAAACTATATGCGAAATTCTTTCAAAGGCGGACTGGCTGAAGAAAAATGTCAACCTCGTTTTGCAGCCTATGACCCGTGCGGCACATCTCAGACGCTGGCTTTACAAAAACGGTTTTGATATAAAAGCTGAAAAGGCAGTTAGCCACGAAAGGTTTATTTATACGGTAATCAACGCCGTTTATACCGGAAATAAATTCAACATAGGTTTTATTGCGGAAAATATCGGAAAGATAGATTATGAAACAGAAGAAGGCAGAGCGTACGTTTTAAAGCAGTATGACAAGATAAGCAATATTGCTTTGGGACTTTCAAAAGCCGGAAAAAGTGCAGACGCTGAAATGTTTATAAGGTCTGCCCGAAAGCTTGAACAGATTCTGGAGGGTAAAATGAATACAATTTCTGAAATATATGACTACATAGATAATATTGCACCGTTTTCAACCCAGTCCTCATGGGATAATTCCGGGCTGATAGTCGGTTCGGGGGAAAGGCGTGTCAGCAAGGTGCTTGTTACTCTTGACATCACTGCTGAAGTTGCAGATGAGGCTGCGGATATCGGTGCAGAGCTTGTCATTTCACATCACCCTGTAATTTTTCACCCCCTTAAAACTCTCAGAGATGATGAACCGGCTTTCAGGCTTATGAAAAACGGTATTTCCGCTATCTGTGTTCACACTCCTTGGGATATGGCAGAGGGCGGTATGAACGATACCATAATAAATCTTCTGGGATTTGAAAAGACTGAGGGACTGCTTGAAGTTGAGAGGGCAGGTGAAAAGCCGTTAGGATTCGGTGCATTCTGCCTGACGGACAGGGAATATACTCCCGGTGAAATGGCGGTTAAACTGCATGACGCTCTGGAATGTACTCATTTAAGATACAACAATACTGAAATGCCTATAAGAAAGCTTGCTGTCAGCACAGGCAGCGGAGGAGATTTGATTGCAAATGCGGCTGAAATGGGTGCAGACGCATTTGTTACCTCTGAAATTCACCATGACAAGTGGTTGCTTGCCCAGAGACTTGGCATAGCTGTTTTCGACTGCGGTCACTATCACACAGAAAATCCTGGTATGCTGACCCTTTGCAGAATGCTTGCGGCTGATTTCCCGAATATAGAATTTGTTATGTCAGAAATGAACGGTGATCCGGTTGAATATGTGTAAAAGTGTTTTTTCGTGTCCTGTCTGCGGCGGTGCGCTGGAATATGATGACAGGACCTACCGCTGTACTAAAAACCATTGCTTTGACAGGGCGAAAAGCGGCTATGTGAACCTGCTGACATCTGACAGAATGCACTCAAAACTGCCGGGTGACAATAAGCTTATGGTGAGGGCGAGAAGGGATTTTCTGAATAAGGGGTATTACTCCGGACTTGCCCATAAGCTTTGCAGTCTTGCGGATAAATACTGCGAAAAAAATTTCAGGATTATTGATGCCGGCTGTGGTGAGGGGTATTATACTGAACAGATAGCCTCAGCGCTTGCAGAAAAAGATGTTTCAGTAGGTGGTATTGATATATCGAAAAACGCTGTTGACTTTGCTACAAAAAGCGGTAAAAACGGCGTGGAGTATGCGGCGGCAAGCGTTTTCCATATCCCTTCTGAGGATAACAGTGCTGACATTTTGCTGTCGGTATTTTCTCCCCTTTGCACTGAGGAATTTAAACGTGTACTGAAAAAAGACGGTTTTTTCTTTATGGTGATTCCGGACAGAAAACACCTCTGGGAACTTAAAAGCATAATTTACGAAAACCCTTACGAAAATCAGGTCAAGGATTACAGTCTTGATGGCTTTGAACTTGTAGAGGCAGTGGACGTTCCGGCAGAAATTATAAAGCTTGAATCCCATGAGGATATTGCAAACCTGTTTACCATGACGCCCTATTATTACAACACAAAGCCGGAGGACAGGCAAAAGCTTGACAATATTGACACACTTGAAACAACTATTGAATTTAAGATACTGATTTACAAAAACAAAGGAGAAAATTAATGGCACTGGA
>CAMCMW010000079.1 GCA_945876155.1 uncultured Ruminococcus sp.
ATTCTGCGCTGGGGTATTCAAGTTCAAACACAAGCTCAGTATCGCTTAACGCCTTAACCCCCAGTTCCGTATAATCAGCACTGCCCTTTATAATAGCACCTGCATTTTTCAGACACTCATACTTTTCCCTGTGAGGGGAACAGGTTTCAGGATTGAAAATTCTTTTGAACGCAAACTCAAAATCGTGTGCCGTAACAGTGGTAAGCTCGTTATCGTCCGTTTCTTCGTCCTCGTCAGCGTCATAGAACCAGTAACAGTCAGTACGCAGATTGAAAGTATATTTCAGACCGTCCGCTGAAACGGTGTAGTCTTTGGCAACGGCATTTTCCAGTTTTCCGGAATCATCAGTTTTCATAAGTCCGGTAAAGAGATTGCCTATTACAGTCATGGAATTTACGTCCAAGGCAAACTGTGGGTCAAGGCTTTCCGGATTTCCGGGCAAAGCGCAGTCAAAGGAATAGTTAGCGCCCTCCGGTTTCTGCTGTTCACAGCCCACTGTCAGTACAGACGACGCCACAACAATCCCTGCCGCCATAAGAGAAACAATTTTATTTTTCAAGTTTATAGTCACCTTCCAGAATACACATCTTTAATAAAATCGGGTATGTTCACTGAACACACCCGTATATGTATAGTAAACGTAGTTTACTATAATAAATCATTTTAAATGCCTCGCACATTCGCTCACTGTGTTCGCTGCGTGCGTATCGGCAAATAGTAAACTCCAAATTAATTTGTCGTTTACTATATTAGTTAAAATCATCTGTCAGAGCCTTTTCAGCCTTATCATTGTCATTGGTGCAAAGCCAGTAAACATAATCCCCTTTTGTTTTGACTTCCGACTTGCAAAGCTTGTCATACTGCTCCGGAACGTAATCCTTGAATACTTCTTTCTGTCCTTCAAGTCTGTCAGTAACAGCGTCTTTGACCTTAGCGGAATCCTTCGCCTTTATGATGCACACCTCGTCAGCGTCAGCGCCTGAGCCTGCCCACCAAAGCGAAAATTCCTCGTAATCACCTTCTGCCAGACTGTACTTTATCTGGAAGTTTTCTTCAGCGACTTCAACCATTTCCGGGAATTCAACTCCGCAGTCCAGAACGTCTGCTGTAATTTCTTTCAGCGGTTTTGAAGCCTCTGTTTTCTCGGATTCCTTTCCGCAGCCCGAAAGTGAAAGTACGGACGCTGCCAGAATAACTGCCGGCAAAATAATCCTTTTCCTCATAATTCTCATGTTCCCTTCTGTTATTTTATTCTACCTCTACTGTATGTGACAAAATATAGTCAAGCATAACAGTATAGGTGGTTTTCACAAAATGCATACCATCCTTTTCAGCCATATCAGACGGAAATTTTCCGTCATTTCCCTTTAAGGCGGTATTGATGTCTACATAATATATTTTCTTCTCGTCAGCCATTTTAAGCAGTTCGGAATTGTAGTTGTCAATGTCCGAATTGAGTATAGGTTCGTCCTCGGCGGTCTCTCTCTCAGCAGTGACCGGAGGAATTGAAAGTATATATATATTAGAATCCGGCAGTTCTTTTTTTATCTCGTCCACAAACTGGGAATAACATTCTATCATGTCAGCTGTGGAAAGCCATGCAATGCCGTTGCTGCCAAGCATAATATATATATTTTCAGGTTTCGCCTCTTTAAGTGCCTCGATAGCTGTTACGTCACCGTAAGCAGTTTTCATTGTTTCGGTGTTGATTTTTTCTATGTTCATACCCAGTTTTGCAAAAACATTTTTAACTGGTACAAGCTGATAATCCGCAAGTCCCACCGAAATGGAATCTCCCACGAAAGCACATCTTCCGAAGTAAGTTTCCGAAAGCGGCTCCGATGCCGGAACGGGATTAATAATGTTTTTTTCTTCTTTCTGTGTAGGTTCCGGCTCTGTTGCCTCCTGCGATGATGAAAGAACGGAGCTGTCCGCTGAGAATCCCACAGAATTCATTTTTTTGGAATTTATATTCGCCTCTGCCATGTAAATAACAAAGCACAGGATAAAAGTCACTACAGTAATTAGAAATACGAACTTGAACCTGAATCTGATAACAGGTCTGTCCTTTTTTCTGTTATAAGAATATGCCTCAAAACCTCTTCCGGACATATCTGTTTATGCCTCCCGATGAATAAAGTTAAAAGCTGTCAAAAAAGTTACAGACAGCAAGAAAATTTTCATTTGTTCATTTGACAGGATTCTCTTTTTTTCTCTATAAAAATCCATAAAATAATTATACCGCAACTAAGAAATTTTTGCAATAGTTTTTGTCAAATTAATTCTATAATTATTGCAAACCTCTTCAACATATAGTATAATATATAAGTAGCTATCGCTTAAAAGAAAAAATTTGGAGGAAATCAGTATGTGTGGATTTGTCGGATTTACAAATCATATAAATAATTCCAATCAGGTATTGGAAAACATGATGAACAAAATCATTCACAGAGGTCCGGATTCCGGAGGAACGTATATCGACGAGGGTATCGCTCTCGGTTTCAGACGTCTTAGTATCATAGACCTTGCTCAGGGCGACCAGCCGATTTTAAACGAGGACGGCTCAAAGGTACTGCTTTTTAACGGTGAGATTTACAACTTTCAGAGTATCCGTGAAAAGCTTGTTGCAGCCGGCCACACTTTCAAAACAAAGACTGACTCGGAAGTTCTGCTCCACGGATATGAGGAATACGGCAAGGAGCTTCTGAATATGCTCAGAGGAATGTTTGCTTTTGTCATCTGGGACAAAAACACGCAGGAGCTTTTCGGTGCCCGTGACTTTTTCGGAATCAAACCGCTTTACTATTCTCTCTCAGGTGAAAGCTTTTTATTCGGTTCTGAAATCAAAAGCTTTCTGCCCCACCCTCATTTCAAAAAGGAGTTAAATACATCCGCTCTCGAAAACTATCTGACATTCCAGTACTCAGCACAGTCCGAATGCTTTTTCAAGAATGTTTTCAAGCTGCCAGCTGCACACTGTTTCACATACAAAAACGGTGACCTGAAAATTGAACGTTACTGGGAAATCAAGTTTGACGCTGACGAAAAGCCTGACCTTGATACATGGGTAAACAAGATATCTGATATTTTCCATGATTCAGTTGAGGCACACAAAATTGCAGACGTTGAAGTGGGCAGCTTTCTTTCCAGCGGTGTTGACTCAAGCTATGTTGCCGCAGTTGCAGACGTTGACAAGACTTTTACCGTAGGATTCGGAAATGATGAAAAGTACAACGAAATCGGCTGGGCAAAGGACTTCTCAAAGGCTATCGGAAAAGAGAACACAAGCAAGGTAATAACTCCGGAGGAATACTGGGGCAGTCTTGAAAAGATACAGTACCACATGGACGAACCCCTTGCCGACCCTGCCGCAGTTGCCCTTTACTTTGTCTGCAATCTTGCGTCGCAGAAACTCAAAGTTGTTCTCTCCGGAGAGGGCGCAGACGAAATTTTCGGCGGATATAACGTTTACAGCGAACCGGACGGAACTTTCTATGACAAACTCCCTCGTGGTATCAAGCGTGGCGTAGGCAAAATCGCAGGAAAACTTCCGGCGCACAGAGGCGTAAACTTCTTTATCAGAAAAGGCAAAGACCTGGAAGAACGCTTTATCGGAAACGCATATATGTTCAGTCCGGAGGAGAGAAAAAAACTGCTTAAAATAAAGACCGACGCTCCCGACCCGCAGGTTCTCACAAAGCCTTTCTATGACAAGGTTAAGGATAAGGACGATGTAACAAAAATGCAGTATCTCGACCTTCATATGTGGATGACCGGCGATATTCTCCTTAAAGCCGACAAGATGAGCATGGCAAATTCTCTTGAACTGCGTGTGCCGTTCCTTGACAAGGAGGTCATGGCAGTGGCTGAAAGGATTCCGAGAAAATACCGTGTAACTCATAAGGAAGTAACCGACGAGCATACAAAGTATATCACAAAGTACGCAATGCGTCTTGCCGCTAAAAAGGACACTCCTCCCCAGACTGCAAAGACTGCCGCAAAGAAAAAGCTTGGTTTCCCTGTGCCTATCCGTGTATGGCTCAAAGAGGATAAATACTACAATATTGTAAAGGATAAGTTTACAGGAAATGCGGCTAAACAGTTCTTCAACTGCGATATGCTGGTTAAACTGCTTGACGATCACAAAGCCGGTAAAGCCGATAACAGCCGTAAGATATGGACTGTTTTCATTTTCCTGGTATGGTACGGCGTTTACTTTGAGGGCAGTGAATTTGTAAAATAACGAAAGGTTAAACTTAATGGCAAGTATTGTAACGTACAAATATATAAAACAGAATCCAGACATAATGGAATATATCCGCCGTGCCGACCGTGCGCTGGAGGCTCAGGGCTACACTGAGCATTCCTTTGCACACGTTGAAATTGTGGCACAGAACGCAAGCATGATATTGACGGAGTTGGGATATGACGAAAGGCAGGTTGAACTTGCTAAAATCGCCGGTATCATGCACGATATCGGAAACGTCATAAACAGGATTGACCACGCCCAGAGCGGTGCGGTAATGGCGTTCCGACTGCTTGACAATCTGAGTATGCCGGCAGACGAGATTTGCTCCATAATTTCTGCTATCGGCAATCATGACGAGTCCACAGCACAGCCTGTTGACGCAATTTCAGCGGCACTTATTATCGCAGACAAGGCAGACGTGCGCCGCAGTCGAGTCAGAAACAACGATTTTCTGACATTCGATATCCACGATCGTGTGAACTACGCAGTTGAAAAATCAGAGCTTTATTTCAGTGAAGATAAAAAGTCTATCATACTCAATCTGAAAATTGATACGGAAATTTCTCCGGTCATTGAATACTTTGAAATTTTCTTAAACAGAATGCTGCTGTGTAAGCGTGCGTGTTCATATCTGGGCGTGCAGTTTAAAATGATTGTAAACGGTTCTTCGATACTTTGAGAACCGAAATTTCAGGAGGTAAAAATGATTTCGCAGTACCCTCATTTAATAGATTTAAACGATTATCCGGTTTCATGGTGGAATAAACTGATAGAACTGGGGCATGATATAAGACTGCACCCCCAGCGCTACACCCATGCCTGTGAAGGCAAAATAATGGCAACACTTTTCTATGAGCCGTCCACAAGAACCCAGATGTCATTCCAGTCGGCAATGATACGTCTGGGGGGCAACATAATCGGTTTTGACAATCCGTCTTCATCGTCCGTTGCAAAGGGTGAAAACCTGAAGGATACCACAAAAATCGTCAGCAGTTATTCTGACATACTCATAATCCGTCACCCTCAGCCCGGTGCTGCAAAGGCGGCGGCGCTTACTGCTGACTGTTCCGTTGTAAACGCTGGTGACGGCGGACATCTCCACCCCACTCAGACTCTTACAGACCTGCTCACTCTCCACGAGGAAAAAGGACGTCTTGACAATTTAAATATAGGTCTGTGCGGTGACCTTGTAAACGGCAGAACGGTACACTCACTCTGCAAAGCGCTCTCTGCATATTCCGGCAACACCTTTGTGCTTGTTTCAACACCTAATCTTCGTCTGCCGTCCTACGTCAAGGACATCATCACCGCAAGCGGCAGCAGATACACCGAGGTGACCTCCCTTGACGAGGTAATAAATGACCTTGATATGCTTTACATGACAAGAATACAGCGTGAACGTTTTGCAAGTGAGGAGGAGTATCTTGCGGAAAAAGATACATACGTCCTTGATAAGAAGAAAATGAAAAAGGCAAGAAAAGACATGATTGTCATGCACCCGATGCCGAGAGTTGACGAGATTGCAAACGACGTTGACGAGGACGAGAGAGCCGTATATTTCAAACAGGCAAAGTACGGTATGTACATCAGAATGGCGCTTATCATGACCCTCCTTGAAAGCGATACTCCTACAAGGCTTTTAAGCGGAACGGTCAGACACAAGGTAAACTGCCAGAACCCTAAGTGCATTACGAATATTGAAGAGTATCTTCCAAAGTCATTCACAGGCAGCGGCGATACTCTTGAATGTGAGTACTGCGACGAGAGAATTTTACTTGAACACTAAGGAGATTTTATGTTTCTGAAACACCTCTACTTCGGAACAGGAAAAGGCAAAACTACAGCCGCTTTGGGACTTGCTCTGAGAGCGTCCGGCAGCGGCATGAGAGTTCATATTGTTCAGTTTTTAAAGGGTACGGACACAGGTGAACTTCACTCCCTTGAACGGCTTGAAAATGTGACTATAAGCAGGTGTGACAGAAACTACGGCTTTTCCTTTAAAATGACAGATAAGGACAAAGCTGATATAACAAACTGCCACAACAGTAATCTGAAAGCGGCAGTTGAAATGGTGGACAGCGGCAAAGTGGATATGCTGATACTGGACGAGATAGTAGACGCATACAACTTAAATCTCGTTGACAGAGATGCTGTCATTTCACTTATTTCCGGCGAACCGCAAGCTGAAATAGTTATGACCGGACATAATCCGGAACAGATTTTTATTGACTGTGCCGACTATGTAAGTGAGATAAAAGCTATAAAACACCCATTTGAAAAAGGTATCAGTTCAAGAAAAGGTATTGAATATTAAATAAACGCCGTACAGCTCAGTACGGCGTTAAATTTATTTTGTAAACACAAAAGATTCAAGGTCAAAAATATTGCGGTCATTAAACGCATGAGCAAACCAGCCGTTGTAAACATGGTTCACTTTCAAAAAAACGCTGTGTCTTCCGGTCACGTTTTTCACACAGGTCTGATACACTCCGTCATGGGTACCGATATCGCAGACGCCTATTTCCTCCCCGTTTTCATAATCATCAATGACAATATGAATCTGCCCCGGACAGCCTGC
>CAMCMW010000080.1 GCA_945876155.1 uncultured Ruminococcus sp.
AGTAAACGAAAAATTTATTTTTAGTTTACTATCAGCCGATACGCACGAAGCGAACGAAGTAAGCGTATGTGCGAGGCAATTAAAATAAATATAGTGAATGTAAAAAATTGCGTTCACTATATAATTTAAAGGAGTAAAAAATGACAGATCCATATCAGATTTTAGGTATTTCCCCAAGCGCTTCAGATGAAGAAGTAAAAGCGGCTTACAGAAGGCTTTCACAGCAGTATCACCCGGATTTGCAGTCGGGAAACAGCGTTATGGAGGATATTGCAAATCAGAAAATGTCCGATATAAATGCCGCTTATGATGAAATAATGAACATGAGAAGAAGCAGCGGTGCTTCGGCAAATCCTTATATTGAAATAAGACGCATGATTGAAAGCGGAAATTACACAAATGCTGACGACGCTCTTGAGGGAAACCGTCAGGACACCAGCGCTGAGTGGAATTTCCTTAAAGGTACTGTCTGCATGTCAAGAGGCTGGCTGAACGATGCCTACACCTACTACGAAAAGGCTACAAGGCTTGAACCGTCAAATAGGGAATATCAGGCGGCTTTTAATCAGATGCAGAACAAGCGTACAGGTCAGATGGACGGAAATCCGCACACCATCGGAAACGACATATTTGATATTGCAAACTGTCTTTCTAATGCCTGTCAGTGCCTGATATGTGCCGATTGTCTTTGCGACTGCATAAAATCATGAATAATGTAAGTTACAAAGTCGCACTGGGCGGAATTATTTCTTCACTGTGTATGCTGTCAATGTTTGCGGTGGTAGTAATGCCGTTTCTTTACCTGACAATGCCTATGATTGCCGGTGCGCTTATTACAATTATAGCGGTTGAAGTAAACAAGTCATGGGCGTTTCTTACTTATGCGGCTGTGGGACTGCTTTCAATATTTGTCATACCCAACAAAGAGGCGTCGCTGATTTTCATACTGCTTTTCGGCTACTATCCAATCATTAAAGAAATGATAGACAAGCTGAAATCACGCTTTTTAAGGATTGCAGTCAAGTTTGTGATATTCAATATTGTTGCAGTTGCCGATTATTATGCCACACTTTATATTCTTGGAATATCGGATATGACAGAGGATTTCGCCATGTTCGGCAAGCTGGGAATATACGTATTCTGGGCACTTTGCAATGTGATATTCTTTGTCTATGACTATGCCTTAAAGGGCTGCGTTGAAGTATATGTGAAAATATTAAAGCCGAAAATTTTCGGTAAACATACGAAAAAGAAAGGCGGTTCGTAATACGTTCCGCTAAATGAATAAAGGCTGCGTAATTACTTGTTACGCAAGCCTTTCTCTTTTATATGTATGGAATTGTCTGTTAAGAACGTGTAGTATTATATTTCCTTAAACTTGAAATTGTACGGAGTTTCTTTAAAAACGTCTGAATATTAACCAGAGCAACAGCAATAAACAGCCATGTAAGTATTAAGACAGTGTGGGTTGTCTCGTTTATTGAAACCGCAGACATGATGACAAGCAGAGCTGTGTTTATTGAAATACTGGCTTTGTCAAGCTTAAAGTAAATATATTTTCTTGTGTCCGCCGACCTTATTAAAAAGCATACAAAATAGGAAACGGCTGTTGCTATAGCTGCACCGTAAACACCGAGTAACGGGATAAGAATCAGGTTCAGGATAATATTGCAGACTGCTGCTGAAAGGGCGGTAATACAGCTGTTTTTAGACTTTTTCTTTACGCTGTAGATACTTGAAAGGAACTGGCAGAAACACTGGAAAACCATGGATATTATCAGTATTACTGTGTATTTTTCAGCGTCAGAGTAGGTTTCGCCGGAAAGAAGTATACCGGTAACCGGCTTAGCAAATAAAATCAGAAATGCCGCTGCGGTAAAAATCAGCGAGGAATAAATGTTGAATACATTGCTGTAAAACTCTCCCAGGTCACCGCTGTCTTTTTCCTCAACAGAAGAAATCTGCCATGCCTGATAAAACATAGTTGTCAGGAACATAAGGAGCGTCGGGAGCTTGTAGGCGGCTGCATAAACGCCGTTTACTTCGCTGCCCTCCATTTTTATTACAAAAATTCTGTCAGAGGAAGAGGTTATCCACCATAAAAGGTAAGTGGGGATAAGGGGGAGGGAATATCTGAGCATTTCCTTTATAATACTGCGGTCCGCATATCTGAATTTGTTCAGCTTGTATAATCTGCCGGCAGTGTAAAGAAAGATTACTGAGAAAGCGTCAGAGCAGATAAAGGATAAAATATATCCATTTATGCCCATATTAAGGTGTACCATAAATATAAGATTGCATATAAACTGCGTAAATACCGCAATAATGCCGTCCATAGCAAATAATTTCACTTCCCCGGCAGCACGGGTACACTGTGCCGCAAGCTGGCGGAAACTGCTGAAAAGACAGTACACAAACAGGAGCAGGGCATAGTTTTTGTAAAGCGGCGGCATATTCCAGACAGGCAGAGTCAGCGCAAAAACAGTCATACTGCAAACCAGCAGTATATTGGCTGAGGAATACACTTTTCTGATATCATAGCTTTTGTCAACGCCAAAGCGCAGTATAGCGTCTGCCATAGAGAATGATACTATTGGGTAAAGAATGTTAAGTGTATTGTAAAGCAGTTCGGCTGTGCTGTACTGGTCAGGGGTTAGGACGGCTGTGTAAATTCTTATCAGTAAAAAACCGAGAATTTTCGCTGATGTCTGTCCTATGGCAAAAATCATTGTGTTGCCGAGCAATTTTTTGTACTTGTTCATACTGTTTCCTTTCGGATTTACCAGTTTCTTCCGCCTCTTTTGCCGCCCATCATGGACTGAGGTATGCTGTCAACCTGTGTTCCGTTTACGATAATGGTTCCGCCGTTATACTGTGCATTGCCGTCGCAGTCGAAGGCAGAATTTCCCGTGACGTCTATTGTTCCGCCGTTTACTGTGATACTTCCGTTTGCGTCAATACCGTCAGTATCTCCTGCACCCATTACGATTACAGTATTTCCGCCGTTAAATTCAATCATGACATCAAAGGCAGTGCTTTTATATGCAGCGTTTATTCCGTCGTCATAGGCTTCAATATAGATATTGCCGTCATTTATCTGGATATATGTGCCTTCAAGCCCCTCGGCTGCACTGATATTGAAATTACCGCCGTCTATCCGGAGGATTGTTGTTGCCTGAATACCGTCGCTTGCGGCGTTAAGATTGAATGTGCCGTTTTCAATAAATACAGAACCTAATGTGTTATCATCGCTGTTTTCGCAGTGAACGGCGTCTTTCTGAGAAGTAATATTAAACTCTCCTCCGCATATTGAAATTGAGTCATTGACTTCAATGCCGTCTGATGCACAGCTTATATTGTACGTACCGCCTGCCGCCTTGAAATCATCTTTTGCGGAAATGCCGTTTCCGTACGGTGAATCAATGGTGAGAGTACCAGTACCGTTGAGGACTAAATCCTCTTTGGAATATATTACTGCGTCTGTATTTGTATCACCGTCAGCTGTAAACTCGCCGCTGACGCTCAGGGTATTTTCACTTAAAGGGGTAATAAAGCACTTGTCAGCTGATTTTACATATATGACCGGAAAATTCTCATTTTTAATATCCGCATTTTCAAGAACAATCTGAATCTTGGCATTATCGTCTGCCTCAACGGTAACCGTAAAATTTTCAGCAGTACCGGTAAGGTAATAAATACCCTCTTCGGTAACTGATACATTGCTGTTGTCACTTAATGTGACAGGCTGAACAGCGGAAAGGTCAGGCGTAAGAGTCAGGTCACGCTCGGTAAAGATATCAACTGTATTTGTAGAAACCTTAACAATGTCACCGGAATACGAAAGAGAATTCACTACGCTTTCGTCTGATACTGCCTCTGTTGCAGAAATACTGCTTTCTTCTGCTGGTGTTGTTTCAGCTGATGTATTAACGTCGGTCACTTCACTGTCAGATGCAGCAGACTCACCGTCCTGTTCAATATCTGTATAATCAGAGCAGCCGAAAAGAAGGGCGGAAGACAAAAGTAATGCTGTTACGGTTATTCCTTTGATATATTTTTTCATAATATTACTCCATTCTGTTTTGGCTCAATTTATATATTTTTTATAGTTTTATTATAACCTGTAAACCTAAATCCAAGCTAAATTCAATCTGAAAGCTGTGTGAAAAATTTAGGTACAATTAAGGAATTTGTGCTATAATAAATGCACTGCATTTATTATAATTTATTTATAAATCCTTGCAGATACGCAAAGCAAGCTTTGCTCCCTGCATATCGGACAATTATAGCAAAAATCTGCGATTTTATGCTATAATGTGTTATAATAAAAATAAAGGAGTGTGACACCATGCGTATACTTATTGCTGAAGATGAAACAGACATTGCAGATGCACTTGTTGCAATCATGCAGAAAAACAATTACTGTGCCGATTCTGTAAATAACGGAAATGATGCACTTGAATATGCACAGAGCGGAAATTATGACGCTGTTATTCTTGATATAATGATGCCCGGAATGGACGGGATAGAGGTACTGACTGAATTGAGAAAAAGCGGTAATAAAATTCCGGTACTTCTGCTCACTGCAAAAAGTGAACTTTCTGACAGGGTACACGGACTTGACTGCGGTGCAGACGATTACCTGCCGAAACCTTTTGCCGTTTCGGAGCTTATGGCAAGGGTGAGAGCAATGCTGCGAAGACGGAGTGACTATCAGCCTGATATTATATCTGTCAACAATGTTATGCTGAACAAGTCAACTATGGAAATAGAATACGAATCAGCAGGGATAAGACTTGTTGCAAGGGAATTTCAGGTGCTTGAAGTACTTATGGACAACGTGAAAAGAATTATGACTACAGATTATCTTATGGAGCATATATGGGGCTGGGACAGCAATGTTGATGTGAGCATTGTCTGGGTTACTATTTCGGGCATACGCAAAAAACTTGCTGAAATAGACGCACCTCTTGCAATCAAAACAATTCGAGGGGTCGGGTATGTACTGGAGGAAACAGAATGATTGAAAAGCTCAGAAAGAAATTTATAATTTTTACAATGATTGCAGTTATGTCTGTTTTTGCGGTCATTATTCTTGGTGTAAACGGGCTTTTCTTTTATCGTACGGTCAATGAACTTGACTCAACCACGCAGATGATAGTAAATTCTGACGGTCATCTCAGAAAAGCAAAAAATGAAAATAATAATAATCCCAATCCTGATCCAAACGCCAATCCCAAAGCTGACGATACTGAAATGAGGAATGAGGAAGATGCCAGCCATCAGAATAACCAGAACAACCGGGAATTTAAAAACAAAGAGATGCCTTATGCTACAAGATATTTCTTTGCCAGAACTGATGAGGAATTAAATATTATTGAGGTAAATACAGAATATATCGCCTCTGTTGAACAGGACGAGGCTGAGGATATTATATCGGGTATAATCAAATCGGGTGACGAAACCGGCTGGAATGGTACCCGACGATACAGAATTTCAAAGATAAAAAATGGATATATGGCAGTAGTTCTTGACGCTGAAAATCAGGTGAAATACATGATTTCGATTCTGGGTATAACATTTCTTGTCAGTGCAGTATCAATAGCTGTTTTATACATCATCATCAGACTGATTGCCAGAAAAGCAGTCCGTCCCATTGCGGAAAGCTATGATAAACAAAAACAGTTTATAACAGATGCAGGACACGAGCTGAAAACCCCCCTGACTGCCATTTCCGCAAACATGGAAATCGTCAAAATGACTGCCGGGGAATCCAAATGGACTGATGCTGTTGACCGTCAGACTGACAAAATGATAAATCTTATCAATAATCTTATCAGTCTATCCAAAATGGACGAGGGAAAAATAGAACAGGAAATCACAGAGTTTTCGTTCAGCGAAGCGGTACTGGACACTGTGGAATCATTGGGAAGTATT
Organism: uncultured Ruminococcus sp.; assembly: GCA_945876155.1. Taxonomy (GTDB): domain Bacteria; phylum Bacillota; class Clostridia; order Oscillospirales; family Ruminococcaceae; genus Porcipelethomonas. Next base: position 5,938 of record CAMCMW010000080.1, read on the forward strand.
GCAGTAAAGAAGGAAATAGTAATTGAGACCGATATCCAGCCGGATATTTTAATTGTAAACGATGAATCAATGCTGCGTCAGCTTGTTTCCATACTTATGGACAACGCCCTGAAATACTGCGATGAACACGGAAAAGTCAGTGTAATTCTGCATAGTCATAATCATTCTTTCGGAAAAAATAAAACCATTCTGATGATTCAGAATGATTTTGCAGATGCGGAAAAATTTGAACCTGACAAGGTTTTTGACAGGTTCTATCGTGGAAATAAAGCACATACTTCAAACGGCAGCTTTGGTCTGGGACTTTCTATTGCAAGAAATATTGCTGAATCCTGTGGAATAAAACTGAGTGCGGATAAAAGTGATTCAAAGGTGATATTTACTGCTGTTGTATAAATAAACATCAGCACAGCCGCCGCTATTATTACAGCGTAACCGATAAAGCTCCAGACATCTGAGACCTGTCCGAAAACAAAGTACCCGATAACTGCCGCAAATATAATCTGTGAATAATCGTAAACTGAAATTTCCTTTGCCGGAGCATGGCAATATGCGGCGGTGATGGAAAACTGTCCTCCTGCTGCGGCAAGTCCTGCACAGATAAGGTATACGACCTGTTTAAGCTCCATGGCATGGAAATTGAATATCAGATAGGGGAGTGTTACAACGCATGAAAAGGCTGAAAAGAAGAATACTATAAAGGGTCCTTTTTCGCCTCTGCTGCCAAGGTGCCTTACAGCTGTATAAGCAGCCCCTGCGCCCATTCCGCCGATAAATCCTATCAGTCCGGGGAGAAACTCCATGCTGGTCAGACTGGGCTTTATTATGAACATACTTCCTGCAAATGCCGCTGTGACCAGT
>CAMCMW010000081.1 GCA_945876155.1 uncultured Ruminococcus sp.
GGATATGCATTCCCGAAACTGAGATTAACTACCCTGTGATGTACTCCGGCGACAACGATTTTTACCTTCACAGAGCCGTTGATGGCAGTTATCTGAGGGTGGGTTCGATCTTTCTTGACTTTCGCTGCAATGCCGATTTTATGGGGAAAATCAATATTCTGTACGGTCACAATATGAGCGATGGAAGTATGTTTGCGGACGTGATGAAATTTATTGACAGCGGCTATTTTGATACCCACAATTACGGCTGGCTGACCACTCCGAATGCTGTGTATAAAATTGATTTTTTCTCACTGTCTCAGCCGGAAAATTATGATGAATTTTACGATGTAAATTCCGATGTGAATTTGTGGCTTGACAGCCTGAGAGAACACTCTTTTATTTGGAGAGATATTGGAATTTCTGAGGACGATAAGTTTATTTCGCTGTCCACTTGCACCAATCCTGAGGGCAGTTCAAGAACTGTACTCACCGGAAAGTTATGCAAAATATGAAAGGAGTTTTTGTATGAAAAAGAGAACATTTATAGCACTAATTACCGCCGCTGTGATGACCGCTTTTTGCGGTCTGACAGCCTACGCAAGCGGTGATGTTGCAGGGGCTGTGCAGAGTACGTGGGATTCTGCAAAAAGCCAGATACGAACGATTGTGGACAATGTTGTATTCCCGGTAATTGATGTTGTTCTGGCAATTCTGTTATTTGCAAAATTAGCAACAGCGTATATGGATTATCGAAAACACGGGCAGTTTGAATGGGCTGCTCCTGCCATTCTATTCGGCTGTCTGTTGTTTTCATTGACTGCACCGCTTTATTTATGGTCAATCGTAGGAATATAGCAAATGCCTTATATTCCATATACAGAAGAAGAAAAACAGCTTGCAAACAGCGTGGATTTAGCGGAATTTCTTCGCATGAGAGGTGAAAAACTTGAACGTGCAGGACGTGAATACAAGCTGATTTACAGTGACGGCTCGGGCAGTCATGACAGTATAACGATTCGTGGATCAACCTGGTTCGACCATAAAAATCAGGTGGGCGGCGGCGCGATAAAATTCATGCAGTATCATTACGGAATGGACTTCCCGACAGCGGTGCAGGAATTGTTGGGACAGAGAGTAACTTCTCTGTCTTCCGTTCCACCGAAAACCTCTAAACAGTCAGAAAAACACAAAGATTTTAGACTGCCCGAAGCAAACGCAAATATGCACAGAGTGTTTGCATATCTCATAAAACAGCGGTTTATTGTGCCCGAAATCATAACCCATTTTGCAAAAAATCACACTCTGTATGAAGATAAGGAACATCACAATGCTGTGTTTGTAGGAGTTGATGAAAATGGCGTTGCACGTCAGGCACATAAGCGGTCGACGTCTACTTACGGAAAATCTTTTCGGCAGACTGTTGAGGGTTCAGACACAAGATACAGCTTTGCACACTTTGGCGAGTTGGGAAAGCTTTTTGTGTTTGAGGCACCAATCGACATGTTAAGTTATCTTACGCTTTATCCGCAGAACTGGCAAAAACACAGCTATATCGCCATGAATGGTGTGTATGAAAATGCAGTTTTAACAGCGTTAAATGGTCATTCAAATCTGTCTGAAATTGTGATTTGTACCGACAATGATGTGGGTGGAATCGACGCTGCGGACAGGTTGAAGGATGTTCTGAGTGATAATAATTTTGAAAATATTTCGAGAATTCTTCCGAAAAATAAAGATTGGAACGAGGATTTAAAACAACTTAACGGTGTGGAATTCCTTCCTGCTGTGGTTCATATGCGAAAAGAGAAATATTATGAAAAGGTATCAGATCTGCAGTATTTCATATGCAGTCCGGAACGGCTTACAGACCGTATTTCAAAAACTTTTGAAAATAAGCAATATCAGTATCTTGCCGAGTATGCTTTAGCAGCCTCGGCATTCTTCATTAACAGAAAAAAAGAAAACGCTATGTATGAAAAGCTTAAATGCAAGCTGTCAGCCGAATACAGAGCCTATGCTGACAAGGGAAAAATGTGTTCGAAACAGGATGATCTTAAAATGATATATCAGTCTGTAATAAAAGATTTAAAGCATACTCGTGCCCGTACAAAGGAACAGATAATTCATACTGCAAAATCGCTGTATCAGCTTGCGGACTGTGCTGTTCGCTGCGAAGTGGAATCTGAAATGTCAGAACCACCTTTTTTACACGAAGAATCTGTACAAATGAATGAGAATGTACAATTTCCGAAGATAGGAGGCAGATGAAATGACACAAACACAGCTGACCGGCATAATTATTATGTCGGTCATTTTTATGCTTTTAATGATTCTGGCATACTGTTCAAATAACTATTCCCTTAACGGAATAAAATCCAGAAAAATCGGAAACGGTCAGCATGGTACAGCCAGATGGGCAACAAAATCAGAAGTAAAAAAGACTTACACAAAAGTACCATTTGATGTGGAAAACTGGCGTAAAGGAGAAAATCTTCCCGGTATTCAGGGAACAATCGTGGGTTGTAAAACACATGGAAAAAAGACAATTGCACTTGTTGACGAGGGAGATGTTCATACCCTTATGATAGGTGCTGCAGGTGTAGGTAAGACAGCTTTTTTTCTGTATCCAAACATCGAATTTGCCTGCGCCTCCGGTATGTCATTTTTGTCAACTGACACAAAGGGGGATGTTGCACGAAACTGCGGGACTATTGCGAAGAGATATTACGGCTACAATGTTTCCGTAATTGATCTGCGTAACCCCACACGTTCTGATGAAAATAATATGCTCCACCTTGTAAACAAGTACATGGATATATATCTGTCTGATAAAAGGAATTTATCCGCAAAGGCAAAAGCAGAAAAGTATGCCAAAATCACCGCTAAAACAATCATCAGTATTGGCGGCGGTGATTCAGCGGCATATGGTCAGAATGCTTATTTTTATGACGCCGCCGAAGGACTTCTTGCATCACTGATACTGCTGCTTGCAGAGTTCGGTGACAGGAATGAACGACACATTGTTTCTGTTTTCAAACTGATTCAGGATTTGCTTGAACCGGAAAAGTCAGAGAAGTCACCACAGAAAAACGGATTTAAATCTTTAATGGAAAGACTGCCCGATGAGCATAAGGCAAAATGGCTTGCGGGGTCAGCATTGTTCTCTGCTGATCAGGCAATGATGTCTATAATATCCACAGCACTGTCGAGGCTGAATGAATTTATTGACTCGGAAATCGAGCAGATTCTTTGTTTCGGCACAGCAATTGATGCAGAAAAATTCTGCAAAGAGAAATCAGCAATTTTTATTGTGTTACCCGAAGAAGATCAGTCAAAATATTTTATGGTAAGTTTGCTGATTCAGCAGCTGTACAGGGAAATACTCATGATTGCCGACGAAAACGGCGGAGTACTTTCAAACCGTGTAATGTTTTATGCAGATGAATTCGGCACTTTTCCCAAGATAGAAGGCGCAGAAGCAATGTTCTCAGCAAGCCGTTCACGAAGAATATCTATTGTGGCGATTATCCAGTCCTTTGCACAGCTTGACAAAAACTACGGAAAAGAGGGGCAGGAAATTATAACCGACAATACACAGCTTACAATATTCGGCGGTTTTGCACCGAACAGTCAAAGTGCGGAAATTCTTTCAAAAGCACTAGGAGAACAGACCATACTAAGCGGTTCAGTTTCTCATGGCAAAGAAAAAAGTCAGTCATTGCAGATGATAGGCAGACCTTTGATGACAACAGATGAACTGAAATCCATGCCTAAGGGACAGTTTATTGTTATGAAAACAGGAATGTACCCTATGATCTCGCCGTTAAAGCTGTATTTCAAATGGGGTATTTCTTTTGAGGAGCCGTATATTTTAGAGGACAAAGGTGCAAGAAAAGTAACCTATATGAATAAGGATGCTTTAATCCGTGAGGTTGAAATCAAGTATCCGCAGAATAAGCCTGCTGAAGATGATAATTTTGAAGATGAATTACCGAAAAGACATAAAAAGCCAAAGACAGGAGGCGTATAAAATCTGAGATTTTCAAGAGAGATTTACGAGTACAGACTGCCGCACAGAGCTGTGGCAGTTTTTATGTACCTTTCCAACCGTGCCGGAAGAAAAAAAGAATGCTTTCCCTCTGTGAAAACAATTTCTGAGGATCTTAACCTGTCAAAATCCACAGTATTCCGGGCATTAAATGATCTTGAAACTGCCGGACTGATTGTGCGTGAGGAACGGTACAGAACAAGTGGCGGACGTAGTTCCACATTATACAAACTAAAGGAGAAGTGAAAAATGAGTGCTGAAAACAAATGCAGACGCTATTGTGTTACTAAGCGGTATTTTCTGAAAATGAAAAGAAAATGCCGGTGTTTTTACTGCCGTTCAAACCGGCAGTATGCCAGTCTGAAACGGCTGATATCTGCAGAAGAAAAAATGAGAGAATGGAGTGATGCAAATGTTTGACTGGATAGGCGATGCTGTGGACTGGATTGGCAACAAGCTATTCGGTGCAGTAGAAACCATAGGCACGGCGATTTCGGAAGCTGTATGGGATATTATGCTTGAGTGGCTCTTTAAGACGGTTTACGGTGCAGTTGCAGATTTTTTTGCTATGATAAACGGAATGGGTTCAACAATTTTTGAACTTTCATGGGTGGAAGCTTTCCTGAGCCTCTTTTCCATGTTCGGCTGGGCACTGTTTGCCGCAGGATTGATAGTTGCGGTGTTTGATCTTGCCATAGAATATCAGTCGGGACGAGCGAATGTTCAGAGTATATTTCTGAATGTGCTGAAAGGATTCATGGCAGTCAGTCTGTTTACTAAAGTTCCTGTTGCATTGTACAAATTCTGCATTACTTTGCAAACTGTATTTTCAGATGATCTTGTTACTTCCTTTATCGGAGCAAACCGCAGTGATTTAGGTGCAACAGCAGAAATAGTGCTGAAATCAATGGTCGGGAACACCGGACTTTTAGGACTGCTGACTGTTATATCTCTGGCATACTGTGTTGTAAAACTGTTCTTTGCAAACATTAAAAGAGGCGGCATTCTACTTTGCCAGATAGCGGTGGGCAGCCTGTATATGTTTTCAGTTCCGAGAGGGTATTCCGATGGATTCAATAGCTGGTGCAAGCAGATTTTTGCCTTGTGTCTGACTTCATTTTTACAGACAACGCTGTTATACATCGGTTTGCTTACATGGCAAACCAATATGCTACTGGGACTTGGAATCATGCTTTCAGCAAACGAGGTGCCAAGAATTGCTCAGCAGTTCGGACTTGACACAAGTGTAAAAGTCAACATGATGAGCGTAACCCACACCATTAATACTGCAGTAAGCGCCGGAAAATTTGTGGCGTCGAAACTTGCATAAAGGAGAACTGAATGAAAACATATATTTATCCGCAGAACCTGAAAGCAAAATCACATCTGTGGCTGTGGAGCATCAGGGATTTTCTGATCATATGCATTATGCTGATTTTATCTGTAGTTATTCTGACGCAGATATGGTCGTTTCTCCCCTTTGCAATAACTGCCGTATTTGCATTTTTAAGTATACGTTTTGAGGAAACTACAGTTATCGATTACATTGTCTGTGCGTTTCGATTTTTTGTTACGGCACAGCAAATATTTTACTGGAAATAAATTATTCTCGTACTATTAAGCATTTAAAGAATATGCTGTTAATAATATCAGAATTTCGTATTACAACAAAATATATAAAATAAACAGGCTTTCATGAAAAAAATGAAAGCCTGTTTTATTTTGGAAAGGATTACTGATGAAAAATAAAAAATCCACGCAAAATTTATTGGGACTGTGCACATTCAGCAAATACGGTCTGCTGACAGACAAGTCAGAACTTGCTTTCTTCAGCGTTCAGCCGACAAATATTTCTGTCCTGTCAGCTGAAAATATTGATGTCAAAATTCATCATATGATGATGTTATTATCAATGATTCCCGAACTTGAAATCATATGTCTTGACAGTTGTGAATGTTTTGACGGAAACAAAGTATATATCAGAAACCGACTGAAAAGTGAGGAAAATCCAAAGGTAAGAAAGTTGCTGGAACATGACATGAATTTTCTTGATGATATTCAGATTGAAATGTCAACTGCAAGACAGTTTATGTTCTGTATTCGTTTTAAGGATAAGAAAGATGAGCAGATTTTTCAGCAAATAAACCGTACAGCAAAAGTGATTTCTGAGCATGGCTTTGAGGTGCGCAGAATGAACAGGGATGACATTAAAAGAATGCTGGCAATATATTTTGACGTGTCTATGAACGGTGATGAAATGGAAGATTTTGAAGGGCTTAAATATATGGAGGTGCAGAGCAATGTTTAAAAGAAAACAAAAAATACTTACACAGAAACAAGAAGAAAAAATCAGAATTCAGGATTTTTTTGACCGAATTGTCCCAGGTACAGTCAGATTTTTTACAGATCATTTTATCTGCGGAAACAGTTATAAATGTGTTTGGGCGGTCAGAGAGTTTCCGCCAGGTACCGAAGAACAGGCAATACTAGCACACCTCGCGGACAGAAATTCTGTTACCCTGAGAATCTACAACCGCTTTGTTGACAGTGCCGAGCAGCGTCAGATCATTCAGCATGCTACTCGCCGAAACAAGCTTATGACCGCAACAAACGACATAACTGAATCCATAACCGCTGAAAATAATTTGCAGGATGTTGTTCAGCTTATTGCTGAACTCAGAAGAAACAAAGAACCGCTCCTGCATACAGCAGTATTTATGGAGCTGAAAGCGTCTGAT
>CAMCMW010000082.1 GCA_945876155.1 uncultured Ruminococcus sp.
TATTTTTTCCCCTCTTTAAGTTCAACTGCACCCATTATTTCAAGCTCAGTCAGAACCGCAAGTATGCTCAGCGGACTTACTCCCGAACGCTCGATTATTTCGTCAAGCATCAGTTCTTTATCTTCAAAGACATTCACAACGGCAAGCTGCTGGCCGTCCATTTCCTCCAGCATTGCCTCCCATTTACTTTCTTCCTCCGGCTTTTCCGGATTTTCTGTTTCAGGAACGGCTTTTGACTTTCTGGTTTTTCTTTTAACAGTCCGGCTATCCTTTTTGGGGATATCATTATCCTCCGAAACAATCTCCGGAATTTTAAATTCTCCCTCAAGTATTCTGAAATAACTTGAAGTGTAGTAGTCATACAGAATATCCAGATGACTGAACACCGGAATCGCACCGTCCCGGAGATATTTTACCACTCCTGCATACCTTTTGTCAAATATATCCGCCGGAGGGATACAGAAAACTGTTCTTCCCTGCTCGGCAGCGTGTTCAGCAGTTATGAGCGAACCGCTCCTTTCGTCCGCCTCAGTTACAAGAGTACCAAAGGTAAGACCGGAAATTATGCGGTTTCTCGTGTGAAAACAATATCTGTCCGGACGTGTCCCCGGAAAATATTCCGTTATGACAAGTCCTCTCTGTGCAATAAGCTTTTTTGCATCGGCATTTTCTCTTGGATAATCAACGTCCAGTCCGCAGGCAAGGACAGCCACGGTTCTTCCGCCGGCTTTCAGCGCACCCTTATGTGCCGCAGAATCAAGTCCCAGCGCAAAACCGCTTACTATTATAAATTCTCTCCTTGCAAGCTCGGTACATATCTTTTCCGTAACCTCGGCGCTGTAAACAGAAGGATTTCTCGTTCCCACACAGGAAACAGCCGGATTTCTGTTAAAGCTTTCAAGGTCACCCATACAAAACAGTACGGCAGGCGGATTGTAAATATTCCTCAGAAGATAAGGATAATTTTCGTCCTCAAAGGTCAGAATATAAAATCCTTTGTTTTCACAGTATTCAATGATACTGTCGCACTGTTCTATATGCGTTGTTTTAATAGCCCGTTTTTCGGCAGCACTCAGTGACGGGTGCTCACCGTCGCACACAGCGTTATAAGCGTCCCTTACGTTTCCGAAGGGGCTTATCATCTGCCATATTCTCTCATTGCCCGGACGGAGTGCCATGGCAAACCAAAGCCAGTAGCGTCTGTTGTCACTCACACCTCATCAGCTCCCACATTATGATACCCGCCGCCATTGCAGCGTTGAGCGATTCAGTATTGCCGCTCATCTTTATAGTAATGCGTTCACCGCATTTTGCAGTTATATCTCCGTCAAGACCGTTTCCCTCGTTGCCGATAAAAACTGCTCCGCCTCTGCTGAAATCAGTTTTCTTGACGTCCTTTGCGTCACTGTCCACCACAGCCGCAAAGGTTTCAACTCCGGTGTCTGACAGTGTGGAAAAAAGCTCGTCCTCATTGATGTCCCTGTAAACCGGAACTCTGAACATAGAACCCATAGTCGCCCTTACAACCTTCGGATTGTATACATCACAGCTTTCGCAGAATATAACACCGTCCAGCCCTAAAGCATCAGCAGTTCTGATAATCATACCTGCATTTCCGGGGTCCTGTAATTTATAGAGTACAGCATACTTTCCGCCGGACTTTATCTTTCCCGAAACAGACGTGTTGTCCGAAAAGGAACACTGTGCAAACACACCCTGAGTATGTTCAGTTGCAGAAATATAGTTGCCGATTTCATCAGAAATAATACTCACTTTTATATCTTCCGGCAGTTTTTCTATTTCATTGCCGTGCTTTTCCGCAGCCGACTGTGTAAAATAAATCTGCCTTATACCTGCTCCTGACTTTACAGCGTCAAAGACAAGTCTGCTGCCCTCAAGTACAAAAAGCTTATATCTGTATCTTTCTTTTTTGGAAGTCATAAGCTTTTTAAAAAGTTTTATCTTAGGGTTATCCTTTGACTTGATAACTTCACCCATACCATAGCTGATTTCCAGTATACTCACCTCCGGATTTATGTTTTTAAGCCAGCACCACGATAAGTATGGTGCTGTCTTAAACGAAAACACGCCCCATTAAAGAAAAGAGCGTGTTTTTATCTGATTAAAGGGCAGCCTTAGCCTTTTCTACGATAGCTGTAAAGCCTGCCGGGTCATTGATTGCGATTTCTGAAAGCATCTTGCGGTTGAGAGTAATACCAGACTTCTTAACGCCGTTCATGAACTGTGAGTAGTTCATACCGTTAAGCTTGCAGGCAGCACTGATTCTTGTGATCCAGAGCTGTCTGAAGTCTCTTTTTCTCTTTTTACGTCCAGCGTAAGCATAGTTGCCTGATTTCATTACGGCCTGTTTAGCCATCTTGAAATGCTTGCTCTTAGCGCCCCAGTAGCCCTTAGCAAGCTTGAGAGTTTTATTTCTTCTCTTGCGAGTCATCATCGCACCCTTAACACGTGCCATAGTCTTATACCTCCGTTTTAATTCTCGATATTACTTATAAGGAACTAACTTCTTGATTACAGGAGCGTTAGCTTCACTTGCAACGCCTGCACAGCGAGCGATTCTCTTTCTCTTTGTGTCCTTCTGAGTAAGTCTATGTCTTTTGTTTGTGTGCTGATATTTAACCTTGCCGTTTTTAGTCAGCTTGAAACGCTTTTTAGCGCCTGAATGTGTTTTAACCTTAACCTTTGCCATAACCGGTTCCTCCTTTATTTAGTCGATGCTTTCGGTGACATGAACATAACAATACTGCGGCCTTCCATTTTAGCAGGCTTGTCAACAACACCGGCTTCTGCACACGCTTCCTTGAATTTTTCAAGCAGTTCCTCGCCAAGCTGCGGATGCGCAATGGCACGCTTGCGGAATCTTACGGATACCTTTATCTTGTCTCCGTTTTTCAGGAATTTTATTGCCTGATTGACTTTGGTATTAAAATCGTGTGTATCAATTGCGGAAAACATTCTGATTTCCTTGATTTCAACTGTCTTCTGATTTTTTCTTGCTTCCTTTTCCTTTTTAGCCTGTTCAAAACAGAATTTACCGTAATCCAAAATTCTGCAAACCGGCGGCTTTGCATTAGGAGCAATCTTAACCAGGTCAAGATCCTTTTCATAAGCCATTTTCTGAGCATCTCTGGCAGAAACAACGCCGAGTTTTGTTCCGTCAACGTCAATCAGCAGTACTTCCTTATCTCTGATTTCTTCGTTGATCTGCAGTTCCTGTTTGCTAATAGTCAAGCACCTCCAAGCATTAATCAGGGCGTAAATTAATTTATCGCCAAAATAAAAATGAGCGCAGATATACAATCAGCACTCAATAAAAATAGTCAGCGAAAATTCACAAACATTTCATATTGACCATACTAAGTATTCTTTGACCGTATGGTGAGAACTGATATTCTGCTTTGTTTTTACCAATATATTATACACGCTTTTTTTCACCTTGTCAAGGGTTTTTTTGAAAAAATTCAGAAAAACTTACTGCGTCAGCTGTTCCCTCATAAAGCTAAGCAGTTTTTTCTCACGCCTTGACACCTGAACCTGGGTCATGCCAAGCTTTTTTGCCGTTGCCGATTGAGTCTGTCCTTTATAGTATCTGAGGAAAATCAGCTCCCTGTCTTTGGGATCCATAAGTTCAATGACCTGTCTGAGGGCAAGGGTATCTCCTATTTCTATATCCGGTGACGGCACAGCTATATCTATCTGACTGCCGTTTTCGTCCGTACTGTCGGTAAGGGAAACGGGGGGCATACTGACTGCAAGTGCCTCGGCTATGGTACACTCGTCCGTGTCAAGCTGTCGGCTCAGTTCACTTATAGTAGGCTCACGTCCGAGCTTTTTTGACATTTCCTCTCGTGTGCGGACTGTTTTAAGGGAAAGTTCTTTAAGACTTCGGCTGACTTTTACTGCTCCTCCGTCACGGAAAAGCCGCTTTATCTCTCCCAGTATGACCGGTACGGCGTAGGTGGAAAACTTTACTCCCCTCTCGCTGTCAAACGCCTCGGCGGCTTTCAGCAGACCGATACAGCCGGCAGAATACAAATCGTCATATTCTATTCCCCTTCCTCTGAAACGGTTGGCGCAGAGATGGACAAGTCCGAGATTTTCCTCCGGCAGCGGCTTACTCATCTTTTCCCCCGATTTTCTTGCGCATTGTCACAACCGTCCCCCTGCCCACTTCACTGCGCACAGTAAGCCTGTCCATAAACGATTCCATGACTGCAAAACCCAGTCCTGCCCTCTCCTCAAAGGGTGCAGACGTATAAAGTGGTTCCATTGCCTGCTTTACATCAGCAATACCGCAGCCCTTGTCCTTTATTCTTATGTACAGCTCGTTTCCGGTGAGTATCCTTGCGGTTATCTCAACTATTCCCTGCGTTCCTCTGTAGGCGTGGACTATGCAGTTTGTGACCGCCTCCGAAACAGCTGTCCTTATATCCGCTATGTCCTCAACACATGGGTCGCACAGTGCCGCAAACGCTGACACGGCAGTCCTGGCAAAGCCTTCGTTCTCAGACTTGCTTATAAAGCTTATCTTCATTTCATTTTCTATCTTCATTTTTTACATACTCCTTCTTCTCCGCTGCTTATTGCCGCCAGACGGTCTATGCCAGACAGTCTCATTACCTTCTTTATATGTGCCGGCGGATTTCTTACGATAACTTTTCCGTTCAGTTCCTGCATCAGCTTATAGCGTCCCATGACAAGTCCTATCCCCGAACTGTCCATGAACCCCACATCTGAAAAATCAAGCACCAGTTCCTGTGGCTGCTTCTCCCTTACAGCGTAATCGATTTCGTTCCTTATACCCTTGGCGCTGTGGTGGTCTATTTCTCCGGACAATACTGCAACGGTGCGGTTTTCTTCTTCCAGTATTTTTACAGACATTCTTATCTCTCCTTTGTTTTTGCGGCACGGCGCCGTCTTTTTTCATCATGTTTTTATTTTACTATATAATGTACGATTTTTTTGTCGCTTGATGTTATCCGGAAAAGATTTTTTCTGAAAACGTTTAATGACCGTATCCGCCATATTTAAAACGTTTAAAACGATGATTGTTTTAACCATTTGCAGTGTTTTTCACCGTTTTATTGTAAATAGAATTTAATAATACTGCAAATTACACAACGAAAACGGTTTCGCTGTGGATAAAAAGTAGAATAAAAAAGAAAATTTCCCCAAATTGTTGACATTAAAACGTTTTCGTGGTATCATATAGTCACAGGAACAACACAGGGTGTTCCGAAAACGAAAATCAAATAATATTAAGGGCAAACCTGCTGAAAGGCAGGGACGCAAAGCTTAGGGTCTAACCCGTTTGATAAAAACGGTATGGCAGCCAGTTGCTGACACTTGTAATCTTATTACAACTGTTATTATGAGCTGAAAACAGCGGCGTCTTTTTGCTAATGAAAAGACGCCGTTTTTGTTTTATACAGATAATAATAACATGTCAGGGGAAAAAGTTAAGGAGTGTTATTATTATGAGAAGAGCAGTTAATTTCAAAAAAGTGATTGCAGTTATTTCATCAGTTATTATGATGGCTTCAATGTTTTCAGGCATGACAGTTAATGCAATGACCTATGCCACACTGACATACCTCGCAGGCGACGTTGACAATCTCGTTGGTTCAACAGAAGTAAGCTTTGAAAAGATTATCAACACAACTTTCGATGCGGCTGCATCTTCAAGATTTTCAAGAAAAGGTTATTACATCAAGTCCTGGAACGTTCCTTCAACAGGCGAAACAGTAAGAACAGGCGCTCAGTACGTTATGCCTTCACACGACATCACATTCGTTGCAAACTGGGAACCTCAGACATACTCAGTTACATTCGCAGGCGTAGGCGGCAAAACAGCTGACGGCAAAGCAAACTTCTACGTTGACGCTACTTACGGAACAGCAATGACTCTTCCTGAAAACCAGTTCACATACGAAGGCTACAAGTTCACAGGCTGGAAATACAGCGGTGTTACATACAACGCAGGCGACGAATTCCAGATTCCAGCAATCCTCTCAACAGGTAAAATCGTTATTTCAGCAGTATGGGCAAAGGAATCAGCAGTTACAACAACTCCGGCTACAACAGCTGCAACAACAACAACAACAACAACAACTACTACTACTACTACAACCACAACTACAACTTCAAGCACAACAACAACTACAACTACAACAACTGCAATGCCTGATACAACAACTTCAACTTCAGTTACAGCAGCAACAGCAGACGCAGTTGTAAAGACATTTGAAATTAACGCAAAGCTTGATTACACAGATGATGAAAAGAAAATGTACAATATCGCTCTTGATGAAATCCTCAGCGAAGGCACAATCGACAAGTTTGAAATCAACCTCCGTTCAACAGTAGGCACTATCGACACAGTTATCGCAGGTATCGGCGCAATGGTTGACGGCGAATGGTATCAGATTGACTACAACGAATACATCAACACAACAAGATGTACTATTGACTTCGCAACTCCGGAAATCTGCAATAAATTAAACGGCGGCAGCGTTCAGGTTGGCTACTGGTGGGGTTCAACAGTTCCTCTTTACCTCGACTCAGTAACAGTTACATACAAGCCACAGGAAATCACAACAACTACAACAATGCCAGAGACAACAACTACTACAACAATGCCTGAAAC
>CAMCMW010000083.1 GCA_945876155.1 uncultured Ruminococcus sp.
GCACGCCGATTTTTATGCAGTGATTCTATGAAAAAGCCGGGCGCTGACCTGGTTTCAAAACCGGCTGTGAAAGCATAGAAATGTGAATAGATAAACACATTTTTATTATCTCAAAAAATAGTTACATGAAGATTAACAGGAGATTACAAAGTGGTTAAAAGTACTGGATTTGTATGCAAATGACAAAAAAACAGTTGTATAATTATGTATTATATATCATAAATGTGATAGAAAAGTGTGTGATAACTGGAAATGATGTGGGAAATGTTGTTTTATAACTAATGTTTTACAGATTATATAAAAAAGACTTGTCAGATTGTACAAATTAAAGCCTTAAAGAATGTGCAATTATACAAAATGAGTTTGGGAGGTGATAGTTTTTTGTGTAAACTGTTGACATTTAATTTTTGATGATTTATAATAATGCTATGAAGTTTATGGGTGCATTGTAAAATTATGCTTTTACGATGACCTTATGTATTAAACCGAATCTTAATTTACGAGAGGGGAAAAGTCACGATGATACTTAAAAAGCAAAAGGCTGTTATCGCTGCTCTTCTTTCTGCTGCTCTTACAGCAGCTGCAATTGCTCCTGCTGCAGTTTCAGCAGCCGGAACAAGAACAAAGGCAGAGAAATACGGCGATGATTCTTACGCAAAGAGATTTCTTTCACTTTACGATGACGTTATCACAAACGGTGTTGAAAACGGCTACCTGAGCGGAAACAATATCGCTCCGGGCGGTTTTGGTGTTCCTTACCACGCAGTTGAAGAGCTGGTAATTGAAGCTCCTGACTACGGTCACGAAACAACATCAGAAGCTATGTCATACATTGTATGGATGGCTGCAATGAGAGATAACATTTCTCAGTCAGGTTCAATAACAAATCCTGACGGTTCAACAACAACAGTTGACACAACAAAGGACCTTGCCAAGGCTTGGAAGACAATGGAAATTATGATTCCTACAGTTCAGACAGGTCTTATGTCCAAGGACGAACTCAGTGCTACATACAGCCCTGAATATGAAGAACCGGAAATGTACTACGGCGACAACATTGCAATGGTTCAGGGCAACAACGGTAAGAACCCTATCCACAAGTACTTCAAGTCAGCATACTCAGGAGATTCAGGTCTGTATCTGATGCACTGGCTGGCTGACGTTGATGACTGGTACGGCTACGGCGGCGGTAATGGTAAATTCACATTTATCAATACTTTCCAGCGTGGCGCACAGGAATCCTGCTGGGAAACAGTTCCGCATCCTTCAGTAGAAGAGAAGAAATACGGTAACTCTCAGAAGGGTATCAAGGGTATCTTCAAGACAGCAACTGAAGATGTTCCTGCACAGTGGGCTTACACAAACGCTCCTGACGCTGAAGACCGTGCTATCCAGGCAGTTTATGCTGCTAACAGATGGGGTGTCGGCGATTCAAGCATCACAGCTCTTGCCGGTAAAATGGGTGACCAGCTGAGAAACAACATGTTTGATAAGTACTACAAGAAGATAGGCGCTAACGACGTATGGAATATGGCAAACGATATGAGCGGTGCTCACTACCTGATGTCATGGTATACTTCATGGGGCGGCGCTATGGACGGTTCATGGGCATGGCAGATCGGTGCAAGCCACTGTCACGAATTCTACCAGAACCCACTTGCAGCATTTGCTCTTCTCCAGGACGAAGGTCTCAAGAGCAGCATGAAGGCTACAGATGCTGTTAAGGACTACACAACTTCACTCCAGAGACAGATGGAATTCTATCTGTGGCTGCAGTCTGCTGACGGTCCGATCGCCGGCGGTGCAACAAGCTCATGGAACGGCAGATATGAAACACCTACATACAACGCTGCTGATACAGCTCACTATGGTACATCTACACCTACAAAGTTCTATGAAATGGGTTATCAGGAACACCCTGTATACCTCGACCCGGGTTCAAACCACTGGATCGGTAACCAGGTATGGGCAGTACAGCGTCTTGCTGAAATGTACTATGTAGTTAAGACAGAAGGCGATACAACTGGTGTTACAATCGACAGCACAAACGGTGCTATGACTCTTGAAGAAGCTCTCAAGGCTATTCTTGACAGATGGGTAGAATGGTTCGTAGGACAGGTTAACCTCTATGATGACGGTACATACGATATCCCTGCTACTCTTGACTGGTTCGGACAGCCTGCTGACTGGTATGGTACATACGACCCAGACGCAAACAAGGATCTGACATGTACTGTAACAAATGTTGGTTCTTCTGATCTTGGTTGTGTATCTTCACTTGCAAATACACTCATTTACTACGCAAAGGCAAATGGTGTTGACTATAAGGCTGCTTACAGCTCAACTAATACAGACGTAGCTGCTAAGGGACTTTACGTTGCACATGCTCTCCTCGACCGTGAGTGGGAACTCGGACGTGACGATATTGGTCTTTCAATCACTGAAACAAACGGCAGCATGGCAAGACTCTTTGAACAGGATGTATTTATCCCTGATTACTATTCAGGTAAAATGCCTAACGGCGATCCGCTGGAAAATGGCGCAACATTCTTGAGCTTCCGTTCAAAGTATCTGGAGAACGAAAAGGTTAAGGAATTCAAGGCTGCATATGACAATGCTAAGTCTACAGGCGGAGACATCACAGAGGCTATGGAATCTGTAGAACTGAATTACCACAGATTCTGGCACGCAGGCGATATCCTCCTTGCTCTTGGTACTATGTACGAACTTTATCCAGAGATTGAACCTGATTACTATGACGGCAACACTGAAACAGATGAACTCGTTCTGACTCCAGACACAATTGAACTTGAAGTTGGTGGTACAGAGACAATTACTGCAACTGTTGGCGGTTCAAAGGTTGACGTAACATTTACAGTAGATGGCGATGCTGTTACTGTTGATGCAAATGGTACTGTTACAGCTGTTGCTGAAGGTACAGCTACAATTACAGCTAAAACTGCTGACGGTAAGACTGCAACAGCTACAGTTACAGTTACAACAGGTACATCTGACACTGATACAACAGGCGAGACAATCGATACAGGTGACATTAGTGATGCACACTGGGGCGATGCAAACGTTGATGGTACAGTTGACGTAGCAGACGTTGTCAGCGTAAATATGTATCTGCTGAATACAGAGAAGAATGTATTAGAGCCACAGGGCTTAATTAATGCAAACTGTGTATTTGATGACTATGTTGATTCAGCTGACAGTGCTATCATTCTTAACTACGTTGCAATGATGGTTACATACGACAAGCTCGGTCCACAGAACTAAGTCTTTCATTTTAATTCCTTTTTTATAATTCCTATTTATTCCCTTAAATCCGGTCTTTTTTCAAAGGACCGGATTTTTTTGCGCTATTTACTTGATTTATTCGGATTATCATGCTATAATAATATAATAGTATATTGTGAACAAATGTATAGGAGGATTCCTGTGATAAAAAGTATGACCGGGTTTGGCAGGGAACAATGTGTTATAGACCAATATGATATTACTGTTGAGATAAAATCTGTCAACCACAGATATTATGAGTTTTCTTCAAGAGTACCACGACACTATAATTTCCTTGACGAAAAACTGAAAAGTTATGTAAAAGGAAATATTTCCAGAGGCAAGGTTGAAGTCAGCGTCACCATAAACAATCTTAACGGAAAAGAAGCAAACATCAAGGCAGACAAACTTATGGCTCAGGGATATGTAAATGCGCTGCGTGAAATTAATGCTGAGCTTGGACTTGATGATGACCTGAAACTCTCAAATCTGCTGAAACTTCCGGATATTTTTAATGTGCAGAAAGTGTCTGATGATGAAGAGTATATCTGGAGTATCGTTAAGCAGACTGCCGGCAGTGCAATTGAAAAGTTTGTTTCCATGAGAGAAAATGAGGGAGAGGCGCTTAAAGCTGATTTACTTCTTAAACTCGAAAATGTTGAAAAAACGCTGTCTCTCGTTGAAGAACAGGCACCGAAAACTGCTGAAAATTACCGTGAACGCCTTTTCCAGAAACTTAAAGATATACTTTCCGACAACGAAATTGATGAACAGAGAATCCTGACTGAGGCGGCTGTTTTTGCAGAAAAAATTGCCATTGACGAGGAAACTGTCCGGCTTCACAGTCACCTGAACCAGTTCCGGGAACTTATGGATTCTGACGAACCGGTGGGACGAAAACTGGATTTCCTTGTGCAGGAAATTAACCGTGAGATAAATACTATCGGTTCAAAGGCGCAGGATCTGGAAATAACCAAATGTGTTGTGGACATGAAGTCTGAGGTTGAAAAAATCCGTGAACAGATTCAGAATATAGAGTGACGGAGGACTTATGCAGCTGATAAATATTGGTTTTGGAAACATGGTGTCATCATCAAAGCTTGTTGCAGTTGTGAGTCCGGAATCTGCACCTATCAAACGTATTATTCAGGACGCCCGTGACAAAGGCGTACTTGTTGACGCTACATACGGCAGACGAACAAGAGCCGTTATTATAATGGACAGCGGACATATTATACTTTCGGCGGTTCAGCCTGAAACTGTCGGTTCAAGAGTGAATGTTAATGAGGAGGAAATTACAGAAGATGAATAAGGGACTTTTATTTGTTGTTTCTGCACCGTCTGGCTGCGGAAAGGGTACGATTCTTGCTGAAGTACTGAAAGATGACAAATTTTACTATTCTGTTTCTTCTACAACAAGAGCGCCCCGTGAGGGAGAAATTAACGGCGTGAGCTACAACTTCCTTACTAAGGAGCAGTTTGAAAAGCTTATTTCTTCTGACGGAATGCTGGAGTATGCGCAGTACTGCGATAATTACTACGGTACTCCAAAGGAAATGGTTGAAAAAATGCGCCTGGAGGGCAAAAATGTTATCCTGGAAATTGAGGTTCAGGGGGCAATGCAGGTAAAGAAAAACTGCAGTGACGCTGTGCTGATTTTTGTCATGCCGCCGTCAGTTGCAGAGCTTGAAAGACGTCTCAGAAAAAGAGGTACTGAAACTGATGATGTGATAGCAAAGCGTGTTGCAAAGGCAGTTGAGGAGATACCTTATGCCCATAAATACGATTACGTCGTTGTAAACGGCGAGCTTGAAAAGGCAATTGATGACTTTAAAGCGGTAATATCCGCTGAAGAACACAAGGCAGTTTATGCCAGAGATTTTATAGATGAGGTGCTTGAAAATGCTTAGACCAGCAATTACACAGTTGATTTCAAAGAATGACAGCTATTATTCAGTCGTTATCGGCGTTGCAAAGAGGGCAAGAGAAATTGCCGATGAACTTTCCGCTGAAAACAAGATTCTGGAAGAAAAGCCAGTCAAGACTGCTGTTGAGGAATTTGCAGCAGGGAAGTACAAGATTGTTTCCTATAATCCTGATGAAAATAAATCCGTATCAGAGCAGTAAACGGGGGTGTTGAATGGTGAATGACCGGGTTAAGGCGTTAGCAGCTGTCAGCAGTGTGTCATTTGCCATTGACAAGCCTTTTTCCTATCTGATTCCCCAGACTCTTGTTTCAGCGATTATGCCCGGAACAAGAGTTGTTGTTCCTTTTGGAAGGTCAAACCGTAAAAGGACAGCAATTGTCCTTGAAGTCCAGCCTGTTTCGGAGGACGACAAAAACCTCAAAAGCATTATATCTGCCCCGGACGGTGAACCGATACTCAATGCAGAAATGCTTGATTTAGTTCACTGGCTGAAAGAAAATACTTTCTGCACATATTATGACGCAGTAAAGTGCATGGTTCCGTCGGGAATGAATATAAATGTAAGTGAGAAGTATTGTCTGACGGATAAACAGCCTGATGATTCGCTGAACGATACGCAGAGGACTGTTTATAATCGCATTTCTGAGAGCAGTGATATTCCGGCTGAGATTGCAAAACTGAAAAAAGAGGGCTTTTCGGCTGATCTGGATATGCTGGTGCTTGGCGGCTTTCTGAAATGTACCGTCAGCGGAAAATACAGCGTCGGAAACAGCACTGTTATGATGATGAGGCTGACTAAGGAATACCTTGAAAATCCCGACAGCTTTTCTCTTACTGCAAAACAGCAGCAGCTTGCGGAAACACTCCTTTCAAAGGCGGTGATATCCGAAAAAGAGGCTTGCTATATCTGCGGTGTGGGGAAAACTGTTGCGCAAAAGCTTGTTGAAAAGGGTGCTGCGGAAAAGTATGAGCTTGAATCATACCGGACTGTAACTTTGGGTGAGAAAGGCAGTATTTCGCCGGAGGACATTGTGCTGTCCGAGTGCCAGCAAAAGGTGTTTGACAGCGTTAAGGAACAGATGGATACCGGCAAGCCGGAATGTTTTCTTCTCCACGGTGTTACCGGAAGCGGAAAAACGTCAGTCTTTAAAAAGCTGATTGAGTACTGCATAAATTCCGGCAGGCAGGCACTGCTTATGATTCCGGAAATATCCCTTACCCCTCAGATGGTGAGGCAGTTTCAGGAACTTTTCGGGGAGACAGTGGCTGTAATTCACAGCGGACTTTCCCAGGGGCAGCGTATGGACGAATACAAGCGAATAAAGCGTGGACTTGCAAAAATTGCCATTGGCACAAGGAGTGCAGTCTTCGCCCCCTTTGACAATATTGGACTTATCAT
>CAMCMW010000084.1 GCA_945876155.1 uncultured Ruminococcus sp.
AGGCGGTTCTGAAGGTTCTTGAATATGCAGCTCTTGCAATTTACGGTGTCGTAAAGGTATGCAAAAAAGAAACTGATATTAAAACGAAAAAGGAGTAGCTATGTTCAACAATCGCTATATGACAAGAGGAGTGCAGTCGGAAATACCGGCTGTACTCCAGATTTTTATGTGGGACTGCATTTCAGCAGTTCCGGTGCATAAAGATTATTTGCAGATTTTCAGATTATCTGAAAGTAATGGAAAGCAAAGGGTTGTTCACGAGCAGGAAGTTCCTGAATTCAAACGTGAATATTTACTTGCATTTCCCAATCCAATTACAGCAAAGGTCTATGTTATTGATGACGGTGACCACTGCACCATGCTTTTAGCAGAAGAATACTAAAACTTTAAGAGCCGGTCAAATTCGACCGGCTCAAACCATTTTATGGAGGAAACCAACATGAAAGAAGAATTATATTGCTCACACTGCGGAGAATTAATCGTAGATGAGGACTATGGACACATCAATGGAGAGGTGATTTGTTCTGATTGTATCGAAAGATACTGCACAACCTGTGAACGCTGTGGAGCACTTATGTGGGATTCTGAAAGTTACGGTGATGATTACACAGTACTATGCCGTTCTTGCTATGAAAATCACTACACACGCTGTTATGAATGTGACGCTCTGCTTCACAATGATGATTCCTACGAGTACGATGGTGAATACTATTGCCGTGAATGCTATGACAATGTTTGTTGTGGAGATTCAATTCATGACTACAATTACAAGCCTGAACCGATTTTCTATGGTGATAGTTCAAGGTATTTCGGTGTGGAGCTGGAAATCGATATCGTCGGCAAGGACGGTGCTTACGCTGATGAAATACTTGCAGTAGCCAATGATTCTGATGAGCATATCTATATTAAATCTGACGGTTCGCTTAATGACGGTATGGAAATAGTAACACACCCAATGACGAAGAAGTCATTTCACGTATCCTCTACTTTGTAGAACATCACTGGCTTGAGTTACTGAAATTTTCCCGCCGTTCAGAAGCAACCATGAATCGCTGGGCAGCAAGATATGGTTATGAGTCAACACCAAAAGCTATCATGGACAAGGCAAAGAAAAACTGCTGTGGACGCTATGCCGCAGTAAACCTTTGCAATTACCACACCGTTGAATTCAGAATGTTCAGAGGAACGCTGAAATACAATACTTTAATAGCCGCATTGCAACTCGTTGATGAGATTTGTGATGCGGCTTTTTCTATGTCTGATGAAGAAATGCAGAGGCTTTCATGGTCTGAATTTGTATCAGGTCTTGACGAAACGGAGTTGATACAATATCTGAAAGAACGTAATTTGTATGTAAACGAAAAAATCAATGCAGAACAGGAGGAATTGTAATGTGCGCATTATTTGGCTGGCTTGATTGTGGTAAGAAATTACCGCACAAGCTTTTGAAAAGATTCACTCAGGAACTGGCTAATGCTGCAGAGGAGTGTGGAACTGATGCAAGTGGAATTTCCTACGTTAAAAACGGAAAGGTCACAATCTACAAAAAGGCAAAGCCAGCTCATAAGATAAAATTCACCTTTCCGGAAAATACTACCGCTGTCATGGGTCATACCCGACGATTGACAAAAATGGCAAAACTGATGTTTCAGAGTTTGAAACCTTTTCATATCAGTATGGCTTTAGCTACTCTGGTAATGATTACGGCTGTCACGAAGAATTGCTCCTTGAAATCTGTACAGGCTTTGGTGTTTCAGAAGAAGATGTCATGATTTTGGTCTATCCAAACGGTGTGTCAGGCAGATTTTGCATAAATCATAATAAATTAAAAAAGGCTGCTCCACTCCGAGAGCAACCTGTTTTTTGACGGTTATTTTACGTTGTTGTTTCGCACCTTGCTTTTTCATCAAATTTCCAGAGACTGACTTTGGGATTAACAGGGGAGATGTGTGCATTTGTCGGGTCGTACCAATGCTTGCAGAATGCACAGGAACGGAATCTGCCGTCTGCCTTTACAGTCATTTCAATCACCTCACTCGATATATCCCATAGGTTTTGAAGTACTGTTTATCATGGCTATTGACTCTCTTCCGCCGGTTCTGTCCATTAATTGCAGAGTGAATGCAGAACGTGCCTCAATAAAACCGTTGTTGACGTTCATCAGTTCAATAACGTTGGTAAAGTCTTTGGTTTCTCTTGCGACATCAATGGCAGCCTTTATAGCCTCAATTCCGGCGTCAAGCTGTTTCATGACCATTTCATGTACATCGTTAATGTATTGCATATCAAGCTCATGCTGATTATCAAGCTGCTTTAAAAGCAGTTCTTTTTTTGCATTGATTTCCGCAAGACCGATTTTAAGGTACGCACGGATTTCCGCACGCTTTGTTTCTTCCTGCTGCTTGCAGATGTTGTATTCCTTTACAGCGTTGGTTACATTGTTGACAACTCCGCAGAAACCTGATATTGTTTCATGGAATAGTGTCGAAAGAGGATTAGTGTTAACAGTGACATTGGTGTTTTTTTGCGGACTGTCATCTTTTTGTCCGCATTCATTGTAATCAACGTCGATATATTCTTTACTCATAAAATCACCTTATTTTTGACCAAGTAGTTTAAGATGGTGCGAATTATAGAAATCAGGGTAAGTGTTTTTCATTATTGTGATTGTTTGGGTGGCACATTCAGCCAGCTGAGTATTTGCACTGTCTATTGCGATATCCAGTATTTCCATAGCCTGACTGAAAATTTTGTCATTAAACTCCCTGAACTTTTCAAGGTACAGGTCAGCCTCTTCACGCTTGTTTTTAAGATAATGTACATAGACCTTAGCCTGGGCGCAGTAAGCCTCACACTCTAAAATGCCCCCGGCAGTATTAATAACGTCCTGCCCCTGATTGCAGGTCTTTTTCACGATTGTCTGAAATTTCATAGTATTAACCTATAAGCCATGCCGCACCTGCAAGAGAATTATTGATATCAGAAATTCTGTTGTGGATTGTATTGTACTGAGAAGTTATCTGATAGTTGTTGTCAATGAACTGTGTGGCAAGGGAATCGGCAATTATTCTTGCAATCTGACACAGACTGCCGGTCTTTTCGTCTGAACTGCTCTTTTCAAGACTTGCAGCAGTTTTTCTGAATTTGTCCATAAGCTGTTTTATCTGACACTTTTCATCGTAAATAAAATCCGGTATTTTTTTAACAGCGTATTTAGCGTTTCTCAGTTCCTCTTTTTTGGCACGCATAGTTTCCTTGTATGCCTTAGCCTGATACATATTCTGCTTTGCGGCATAGTATTCCTCAGTGGAAACACTACCGAAAATATCCGAAATTGAGGGTGTGACCCATGTAGCAAGAGCCTTGTCGATACAGTCAAGCTGTTCCGTCTGCCTTACGGCACAGACATCAAGGTCAATGAAATCCACCTTGGTTGAAAGCTCAAACTGCTTGTTGCCGGAATCAATTTTTTTAAGTGTACTGTTGATTTCGTCGAGGATACGTTTTTTGTATCCTACAAAGTCGTTGACCTTTCCGCTTACCTGAGCGCACGCCAGAACCAGGTCATCGTAAGCGTCCTGATACATTCTCTGACCGTCGCTCACATACTCCCGTGCCTTGTAATTGTATTCTGCAATGTCTTTGCGTTTGTCGTAGTTGTCCTTTGCTTTGCTGAACAGTCCCATATTAACGCTCCTTTGAAGTATTATCTTTCTCTGACAAAACTTGAACAGGTTCTCTGACCGGAATCAACCTTCATTTTCTTCTTTTTGCAATAGCTGTAATTGCAGTAATTTCCGAATACATCTTCATGATTTATTTCAAAGTATTCGCAGTCAATACAACTGTCTTCATCTACTCCTGACCATTCTGCTTTTCTTGAAGCGGGTTTTCCAAAAATATCATCAAAAAGTCCCATAATACATACTCCTTAAAATCAATATCTGAAATTCGGACATCTCCAGTGAGACGGGTTCTTGATTTTCTTGTTGAGAACTGTGCAGTAAAATCCTCCGAGAGCGGTATCTTTTCTGCCGTCACAGTCGTAGCAGCAGTCCTCGGTATCCTCAACAAAGTTCGGACAAGCCGGCTGTTCATCATCAACAACGGTGTTCAGCTTGTTGCAGTAGTTTTCGTTGTCCCATACATAAGAACCGCCTCTGAATAAACAATCAAAACAAGTTTTTCCTGACATAATAAAACCTCCAGAAAATTGCCTTTTAAGACAATAAATTTATTAATCTTGCATAAAACATTATACTCTTAAAGTTGTAATTTGTCAACTCTGATAGTTAATTCATATTCTACAAATTTTCGTGTAAAATTATAGTGAATATCCACTAAATCAAGGAGAAACCGAACATGAAAACTATCAATTATAAACTAATGGGAGAACGAATCCGCAGACAAAGAGAACTCTTAGGGTTGACAAGAGAACAACTTGCAGAGAAACTTGAAGTATCCGCAAAGTTCTGCTCAGACATTGAGCTTGGCGTCAAGGGAATGTCCCTGACCACTCTTGCAAGAATGTCAGATATACTCTGCATGAACGTTGATTTTATGCTTTTCGGGGAGCAGGAGGAGAAGTCTGACCTTGATACTCTTATATCACTTTTCCGTCACTGTCCGGAAGAACACCGCACCAACTTTCTGAAAATTGCAGGAGCCTTTACGGATTCAGTTACTGAACAGTAAACTGACTGCTTTCGCTTCCCTTTGACAATATATTACCATAATCCACATTACATGGGAATACAGAACAGTTACCGGATTTTCAAAAATTTCCGGAACTGTTTTTGCATTAATAAAAAGAAAAATGCGCACCGTCTGGTACGCATTATTTTATAAGGTCTTCAGCAGAATCTACCATCATGTATTTTATCCTGTCCTCCATTGCACTTGTAAGATAAAGCTTTGCAAAAAGCAGTCCTTTTTTCTTGTCAGGGGACAGCTTTTCAGCGTCGGCAAGGCGGTAAAATTCCTCCACATATTTCTGTGTATCTTCCTCGTTGTACACAGCGTTTACAAACTCCTTGAACAGGTCGAAATGATTGTCAAGGGTGTTGTCAAAGGCAATTTCCATAACCGGATTTTCCTCAACAAAGTCACCGAAATAAGGAATACTGTTAAAGAACCAGCTTTTGAATCCGTAGTATTTCAAAATAGTCCGTTTCATCTGCATTGGAATCGGTTCGTTGGGCTGACAGTTTTCGTGATACCACTCGCTGAGATTTGAGAGATTGGCAAAGCAGTAATCAGAAAAGCCGATATCCACTTCCGGGTCGTCGGAATAGTGCCGCTGTAACTGTTCGTACAGTTCAAGATAAGACTGGTAAGTATCGAAATTCTTGCCGTTGTCGTCGTAAATCTTGTACTCCTTATACTTGAAAACGTCTTTGAGATTAGGGGTGTAGTCCGTCCTTTCAAGCATCATCTTGTGCTTGCGGCTGAGTACTGCACTGTAAACATAAGGCTTGACAGATTTCAGCAGTTGGTTGGAATTTACCAGCCGGACAAGTTCTCCCACGTTGTTGAGATAGAGATTGTTCTTGTAGCCGTACTTGTAGATAAACCCGTGTTCAAGGGACATTTTGTAAAGGTTAGCCTGTTCTTCAAGGTCAGCTTTTTCAGTGGGACTTTTCTTTATGGACTTTACAAGATTTTCAAGGCGGCTTCTGTATACGGGCAATCCCTGCAGATATGCCATAAGTTCTTCAACCTTGTCCTTTATATCCAGCCAGCAGAGTATCATCTGCTCCTTGTCGGTAATGTTCTCAAACAGCAGAATCCTGTCATTTACTGCCATACTGTATAGCCGGAACATACCCTCGTCCCTGTAAAAATCAGTCTGCTTGCAGATGTCTATCAGAATTACTTCGGGTATCTCACTGTCAATGCCGTGACTTTTCAGCAGGCTGTAAAACTCGTTTTTGTACTCACAGGCTTTCTGGTACGCCTCGTCAAATGTCAGTCCTATGGCTTTCAGACGCTTTTTTGTAGGAACATAATTGTCCGCCGCCTCTTTTATAAATTTGTATATTTCGTAATCTTCGTCGTATTCCACAGTTCCACCTCCGTTTTTATTATCATATCACACTTTTACCGCAGTGTAAACAAAAACAGTTACCGGATTTTGCGGGAAATAAGGAATTACTTTTTCGAGAACCTGACTGTAAATATCATCTTCAACGCCGGGTAATGTTCAGAATTATACGATGTCTTTTTCCAAAGCCAGTTTTTCAATTTCTTCATTAACTATTCGTTCAAAGTCACAGATGACTTTATATTTGGCTCGTTCAGGGGTTTTCTGGTATATTTTAATGAGATTTAACTCGTCCTCTTTTAAATTGGTACGAAATTCGCCGAAAACGATATAATCAATAGATGTATTCAGATAATCAGCAATTTTCGCAAGTACATCGCCTTTAGGAAGCTGTCCTTTTTTCCAGTTTCCGGTACTTCCGGTGCTTAACCCAAGAGTTTTCAGCATATTGGAAACAGATGTCCCTTGTTTCTTACATAATTGTTGTAATCTTTCATAAAACATACAAAATCCGCCTCCTGTATTTATGCACAATTACAAATCACTCATTAAAATGATGA
>CAMCMW010000085.1 GCA_945876155.1 uncultured Ruminococcus sp.
GCCTTACGGCGGTTCATTTAAATTGCTGCGCTCTTAAATGAATAAAGCCGCCGTGGATAAATTGGCTTTTGGTCAGCTTACTTGTTACGTTAGTATGACTGGTTTTTCCTTCTTTGTGCGGCGGCTTTAAGGGAATTTCGCTCACTGCGGTGAGCGACAAGGGGGCTTTGCCCCCGTTGACCCCCACAGCCTTTGAAAAGGCTGGCGAAACTTTTGGTTCGCCGTTCGGCGGGCATAGTTGATTTTTTCGGCAGACTGAGGGGACGCCCTGCAAGAGGCGGTGTTCTCTGAATTGCTTATAAAGCTGATATTTTTTCTGTTTCCTTAAATATGTACTTGTAATTTTTTTGTAATAATGTTATAATTATAAATGATCTCTTTTACAGCGATCAATTTAATATGAAAGACTGATTTGATGAACAGCAATAAATTTGATGATAATATAATATGCGGAAGAAATCCTGTTTTAGAGGCACTGAAATCCGGCGCTCCTATTGACACTGTCTATATAAGCGGTGAGGGCGGTATTCTCGGAAAGATTCGCTCAATGGCAAAAGAATCCGGAGCAGTTGTGAAAAATGCGGACAGCCGCAAGCTTGACCAGCTGACCGGCGGCAAGTCCCACCAGGGGGTTGCGGCTGTGGGAGCGTGTGCGGAATATGCGTCCGTTGAGGATATACTTGCGGTTTCGGCAAAAAAGGGTACACAGCCTTTTATAATTATATGCGACGAAATTGAAGACCCCCACAATCTTGGTGCAATTATCAGAACGGCTGAGTCTGCCGGCGCTGACGGAATTATTATTCCAAAACGCAGGAGTGCGTCACTTAATGCCACTGTTTTCAAGACTTCTGCCGGTGCGGCAAGCTGGCTGCCGGTTGCAAGAGTTTCAAACCTTGCCGCCGCTATTGATACTCTTAAAGAAAACGGCGTATGGATTTACGGTACTGACGCTTCGGGCGAAAGCTGTTATGACGGGGTTGACCTGCGGGGCAGTATAGGTCTGGTTATCGGCTCTGAGGGCTTTGGTATGGGCAGACTTATTAAGGAAAAATGTGATTTTCTGCTGAAACTGCCTATGTTTGGCAAGATAACTTCACTTAATGCGTCGGTTGCGGCAGGAATTTTTATGTATGAGGCTGTAAGACAGAGGAATATAAAGTAACTGGAGAATGATATAAATGTCAAAAAATTACACGCTTGATGATATATTGAATGAATATTCCGGAAGCGGGAAAAACAGTGCGGCTAAGTCTTCAGTCAGCACAGCGGCACCGGATAATTCAAAGAAAATTCAGGACACTGGCTTTTTCAGTATTCCTAAGCAGGGCAGTGTTCCTGACCAGACTATAACCTACAGTCTGGACGAAATTGTACAGATAAACGCACCTGAAAAAAGACCTTCTCCCAGCCACAGGTCGGGGAAATTTCAGGTTTCAGACGTGAGCAGACCGAATGTTTCGTACATCAATTCGGTCAAGGAGGTCATTAAAAATCCGGCTGACCTGCCTCCCAGAGCCACTGACGGAATAAGGGATTATGACGGGGCAGTTGTGACAAAAGATTCTTCTGACGAGGAGTACATACCCAAAGTCAGAAAAATGAGCGATTCCACAAGGGCAAAGGAAATGCGTTCAAAGCGCAAAAAGAAAAAACAGCCGGAATTTACATACGAAAGAGAATCCCCTGACGGCGTTTATACACGTCCGCAGAAAAAGAGTAAAAAATTTGTCATTTCCCATGATGACGGCAAAAACAAAAAGGCTGACAGAATGGCACAGGTGAACCTGTCAGCTGACGCTGATCCGGAGGCGCTTGACATCTCAATTGAGCCAGTTCCGGAAATGCGCACCGTCAATACCGACGAGCCTAAAAAGCCGGAAAGCACTATAAAAGATTACGACAGCTTTGAGGACGCAAAAGAGATAAAGAGTTCCATAACAGAACTTAAAGCAAGTCTTTCTTTCAGAACAGTGGTACTCTCGGTACTGTTTGTTTTCTCGGCGTTTATCTCCCTGGGTGAAATTATCGGACTGCCTGTCCCGGAACTGCTTACCCCAAAGCACCCGGTGGTATTTTCAGCCGTTCAGCTTATTGTGGTGATACTTTCAATGCTGATTTCTGTGGACACGGTAAAAAGCGGACTTTCAAAGCTTATTAAGTTCAAAGCTGATACCGACAGTCTTGCAGCTTTCGGAGCAGTTGCCTCTGCGGCGGCGTCAATTGCCTGTATTGTCAGTCCGGCACAGATTGCAACAGGAAAAATCCACATTTATGCACCTATAGCTATATTGTCCATGCTTATAAATGCTTTCGGAAAAAGGCTTATTCTTAAAAGAGCTGAGCTGAATTTCGATTTTGCCTCAAAGGAAAGAAACAAGTATGCCATTTTCTGTGTTGAGGACGAGATACGGTCTGAAAGCTTTACAAGGGGAACAATCGGCGATTTCCCGGTTCTGGCAACTATGAGAAAGACCAATTTTCTCAAGGATTTTTCAAAGTACACGTTCTCCGCCGACAGCGGTGATATGCTTTGCAGACTGCTTGTGCCGTTTATCGTGATTTTCTCGGCACTTGCGTCAATTGCTGTTACCTTTATGAAAATCAGGGCTTTTGACGGAAACACAGTCGCTTTCAGTCTTTCAATATTCACTCTCTATATAAGCGCCTGTTCATGTATGGCAATGCCCCTTATCGCAAACATACCCCTCGGCAGAGCAGCAAAGAAATACTCCAGAAATCACGGCGTTATGCTGGGCTATCAGAGTGTTGAGGATTTCTATGACACCAATTCAGTTATGACCGACGCAGAAAGGCTTTTCCCAGCCGGTTCAGTACAGCTTTGCTCCATAAAGCTTTTTTCTGATACCAAAATAGACGATGCGCTTCTTGATGCTGCAAGTCTTACCGCCTACGCAGACAGCGTTTTAAAGGAACTTTTCAGCGACGTTATTGCCGGAAAGAAAAAGATGCTCAAAAAAGTGGAAAACTTTGTCTATGAGGACGGACTGGGAATCTGCGGCTGGATAGACAACAAGCGTATCCTGCTGGGAAACCGTGAACTTATGCACAGCCACAACATTGAGGGCGTTCCTACAAAGACTAAGGAAACTGAGTTTGTCCAGGGCGGAAAGGACGCACTTTATCTGTCAGTTTCCGGAAACCTTGCGGCAATGTTCATAATCGAAATAACTGCAAGTCCGGCTGTTAAAAAATCCATGAAACAGCTTGAAAAACACGACATGGCAGTTATCATAAAAACAATTGACCCGTTTATAACAATAAACCGCATTTCAGGTCTTTTTGATTTCAGCGAAGAACTGCTGAAAATTATTCCGGCAAGAATGGCGAGAGATTATGACGAGGAAACAAAAAAGGTGAGAAAGACCAGTACTTCTCTTGCCTGTTCCGGAAAGTTCACTTCCTTTGTAAATCTGCTTATGTCGGCTAAATCTATCAGAAAAATCGTTTCTTCCGGTATCATACTCCAGTCGGTTTCGGCACTGCTTGGTATGGGTATCGTTTCACTACACTGCCTTCTGAGTGCATTTGCTGACCTGTCTCCGGCATGGCTGCTGGTTTACAATCTTATCTGCACGATTATTACACTTATTGTTATCGGTGTCAGAAAAATCTGATAAATGCCCGTCAGTAAAATGGCGGGCTGACTTTTATGTTGACAATTTCAATGTAAACAGCTATAATTTTTATAAAAAAGGAGTCTGATATGAAAAAAATACTGAAAATATTTTCCGCATCAATAGCCGCTCTGCTGTTACTGACCGGCTGTGATAAAATTGAAGACAAACCTGTGAACAATGACGCTGAAATATCTGAACAATCGTCAGCCGCTGATGAGACTGAACCTACTCTCCCGGAGCGTGACAGGACGATTGACACCAGCACGGAATTTGTGTTTGACGACGCAAAGGCTTTGTCCTCCTCCGACTATGATGCGCTCAACGAGTACACGGCATGGCTTTCAAAAACTTTCAGGATAAATGCTGCAGTCGTTATTACTGATGATATGGGTGACAAGACCGCTGAGGAGTACGTAAGTGGCTATTACACCGACCTTTACGGCGGCTCAAACGGCGTTATGTTTCTTGTGAACAATGACACGGGAAAAGACTACATACTCAGAAAAGGGGCGCCGTCACTGTTTATTTCCGGTTCTGATATTGAAATGCTCTTTTCGGAAATTTCCCCTCTGCTTGTGACCGGAAACTATAAGGACGCTATAAACCAGACATTACAGCTTATTGAACTTTCCCTGCCGGAATTTGCAATCGACCGCACCAACCAGATGACCGCTGAGGAAATTACCGCTGTGAACGATATCCTTTCCGGTGCGTCCGGAGAAAATGCAAATCTTTCAATGATTTTTATCGGTGATATAGACGAAAAGAAAATAAGTGACTACGCAAAAGAACAGTCTGACAAATATTTTATAGACGGGGAAAACAGTGCGATTATGGTCGTGAATACCCAGTCGGGAGAATATTACATCTGCTCCCAGGGAGAATTAAGCGGTCTTGAAAAGGAGCAGGAGAGTATAAAGGATTCAGTTTCCGGCTGTCTTACCGGAACAGACGGCAAAAAAACCTTCGATTTTACCGCCGCAGCTGACATTTTCGTGAATTTTACAGGAATATGATATTTTTTTCACATTTTCGGTTGCTTTTTTTCACGATATGAGGTATAATTATTTTGTCAGGGCAACTTTTCACAGCTGCCGTACTATTTTTAAAAATGGAGGACATAAAATGTTAGTTTCAGCTAAAGAAATGCTTAATAAAGCAAGAGAAGGCAAGTACGCTGTTGGTCAGTTCAACATCAACAACCTTGAATGGACAAAGGCTATCCTGCTTACTGCTCAGGAATGTAATTCACCGGTTATCCTCGGTGTTTCAGAGGGCGCAGGCAAGTATATGTGCGGCTACAAGACAGTAGTTGGCATGGTTAAGGGTATGATCGAAGAACTCAACATCACAGTTCCTGTTGCTCTTCATCTTGACCACGGCTCTTTTGAGGGCGCAAAGGCTTGCATCAACGCAGGTTTCTCATCAGTTATGTTTGACGGTTCACACTACGCAATCGAAGAAAACATCGCTAAGACTACTGAACTCGTAAACGCTTGCAACGTTCTCGGTCTTTCACTGGAGGCTGAGGTTGGTTCTATCGGCGGTGAAGAAGACGGCGTTATCGGTGCCGGCGAGTGCGCTGATCCGGACGAGTGCAAGGCTATCGCTGATTTAGGCGTTACTATGCTTGCTGCTGGTATCGGTAACATTCACGGTAAGTACCCTGAAAACTGGGCTGGTCTGTCATTCGAGACACTTGCTGCTGTTAAGGAAAAGGTTGGCGATATGCCTCTCGTACTCCACGGCGGTACAGGTATTCCGGCAGACATGATCAAGAAGGCTATCTCTCTCGGCGTTGCAAAAATCAACGTTAACACAGAGTGCCAGCTTGCTTTCCAGGCTGCTACAAGAGAATACATCGAAGCAGGCAAGGATCAGCAGGGTAAGGGATTTGACCCAAGAAAGCTCCTCGCACCTGGTTTCGAGGCTATCAAGGCTACTGTCAAGGAAAAAATGGAACTCTTCGGTTCAATCGGCAAGGCTTAATCTTAAAATCATTTATAAAAATTGCCCCTCAGTTTCGGCTGAGGGGCGTTTTGCGTTTTAAGAGTTTTCCTTTTCCAGTCTGTTCTCGATTTCCTTTACAATATCGCTCATGTTTACGTCAAGGGCGGTGGAAATGCGGTATAGTGTTTCGAGAGTGGGTTTTCGGTCACCCTTTTCAATGGTTGTCAAATGAGTTCTGCCGATATTTGCAAGTCCGCTGAGTACTTCCTGTGAAAGATTTTTGCTTTTTCGGAAATATGCAATGACACTTCCGACAATTTTTGCGTCAAGAGTTGGTTCAGACATATTATCACCTCTATCTACATGATATACGGAATTGATAAAAATGTTGTCATCATATGTTGACAATATTTCTTTAACATGATATAATTGGGAAAGAAAGGTGGTGAGTAAAATGGCTGATATGTATAAAGCAGTATGTCAATGGTGTGGTAAATCGCATAATGTGCATTGCTATGGAACACCAACGGGTGGAACACCAAATAGCCAACCAATGGTTCCTGGAACTTGTCCGTCACATCCAAGCGGAAAGCCGAATATGCCTCATGCACCTAAATGGGAAAAAGCGTGAGAAAATAAGCAGGACGCTTCTGCAAATTGTTGTAGGAGCGTATCACTGCTTGTGATTGTGCAATTTGCTGTGAAAAAGATAGTGAAAGAATAAATAAACTGTCAAAAAAATAGAACCAGCAAAAAAACGTTGACAAAGGGGAAAAGTCGTGATATAATAATAAAGCTGTCGAACGAGAGAGCGAAAGAACGAAGAAAATCAAAAACTTTTTTAAAAAAAGGTATTGACAAGTAAGAGTTCATGTGATATAATGTTAAAGTTGCTGCTGAGTCAGTAACGGCATTCAGAAAAAACTTCAAAAAAACTTTGAAAAAAGTACTTGACAAGTTAAACTG
>CAMCMW010000086.1 GCA_945876155.1 uncultured Ruminococcus sp.
GGTATGAACACAATCCAGTACACACTTATGAACTGGATGCCGTCAATGCTTTCAGGTCTTGGCTACGACACATCAAAGTCACAGTTTATGACAATGTTCGGACTCTTCGGCGCTCCGTTCGGTATCTTTATCGCATCTCTTATCATGGATAAGATTCCTCGCCGTGTAATGGGTGTTATCCTCCTTGCAGGCATGGCAGGTCTTGGTGTTGCAACAGGTCTTCTTGCTCCGACACTCGGAATGACAGGACTCATTGTTATGACATTCCTTCTTAACACAATCATCTATATGTATGTTTGCTACGCATCAGCAGTTTATGTTCCTGAGATGTGGCCTACATCGGCAAAGCTTTCAGGTTCGGGCTTCAGTAACGCAATGGGTCGTGTAAGTAACATCTTCTTCCCGTTCCTCGTTACAAATGTTGCTGCAAGCAGCATGGGCTCAGGCGGTGTGTTCATTCTTATCGCAATTGTTGCAGCAATCATCGCTGTTGCAGTTATCTTCCTCGGTGTTGAAACCAGAGGCGAATCAGTTGAGGACATCGGTGATGTAGAGTAATCTCTGCAAAACCCTCTAATACATACAACCAAAAATTTTAGATGCGGTGCCTGAGTGCATCGGGCACCGCAAACTAAAATTCCTTACTAATGAAACAGATAAACAGCAATTTAAAAACATTCAAGAAATTTTAACTTTAAATTATTTAACTCATATAGGCAAATTAAATCAGAATATACGCAGAAAGCGCATCGGGCGCAAAATGCTTAAATAAATTATTATAAAGAAAGTGCAGGAGATTATTATGAAAAATTCAGAAGCTATCTTAGTTACTCCAAAGCAGTTTGAAATTCAGGAATGTCCCGTTCCCGAGCCAAAGGATCACGAGATTCTTATGAAGGTTGAATATGTCGGAATGTGCGGTTCCGATATCCACGGCTTTGAATTCGGTCCTTTCATTCCGCCTAAGGATCCTAACCAGAAAATCGGTCTTGGTCATGAGGTTGCAGGCGAGGTTGTAAAGGTTGGCTCAAAGGTTACAAGATTCAAAGCAGGCGACAAGGTTCTCATCGAACCCGGTGTTCCGGATGACAAATGCGAATACTGCCGTACAGGCAGATACAACATCTGCCCTGATGTTGACTTTATGGCTACACAGCCTAACTACAAGGGCGCACTCACACAGTATATGACACATCCCGAGGAGTGGACATACCACATTCCTGAGGGTATGACAACAATGGAAGCAGCTCTCGTTGAGCCGGCAGCAGTCGGTATGCACGCAGCAATCCTCGGCGGCGCACAGCTTGGTAAGAGCATTGTTATTCTCGGCGGCGGTACAATCGGTCTTATGGTACTTCAGGCTTGTAAGAGCCTCGGTGCAACAGATATTACTGTTGTTGATATTATGCAGAATCGTCTTGACCTTGCATTAAAGCTTGGTGCAAGCAGAGTTATCAACGGCAAGGAGCAGGATACGGTTGCACTTCTCCGTTCACCCGAATATTTCGGCGATCACGGTTGTGAACTTGTATTCGAGGCAGCAGGTTCTGTATTCACAGCTCAGCAGGCTGTTCAGATCGTTGCAAGAGGCGGTAAGATTATGATGGTCGGCACACAGTCAAAGCCTGTTCCGATTGACTTCCTCAAGATTAACCGTGAGGTTACTATTCAGACATCATTCCGTTACTGCAACAACTTCCCGCAGACAATCGAGGCTATTGCAAGCGGTAAGTTCAATGTTAAGGATATGGTTACAAACATCTATGATTACAAAGATGTTCAGCAGGCATTTATGGACGCTATCGACCCCGAAAAGAAAGCCAATATGGTTAAGGGCGTTATCAAGGTAGCCGACTGATATACACAGATTTATTAAAATTTTCATAAGGAAAGGTGATTAAAATGTTATCAGATATCAGATATTGGGAAAAGAAGGCAACAGAGGGACACTACGCTATTCCTCACTTCAATGTATGGAATGCAGAAATGCTCATGGGTGTTATTGACGCAGCCGAAGAGCTCCGTGCTCCAATCATTATTTCATTCGGTACAGGTTTCACAGGCAACACTTCTTTTGAAGACTTCTGCTACATGATGGATTCAATGGCAAAGAAGGCTACTGTTCCTGTAATTGAGCATTGGGATCACGGCAGAAACATGACAATTCTTCAGAACGCTGTTAATCACTGCATGAATTCGGTAATGCGTGACGCATCAGCTCTTCCTTATGAAGAAAATGTTGCTGAAATCAAGAGATGCGTTGACTACTTCCACGCTTACAACATTCCTGTTGAGGCTGAGCTTGGTCATGTAGGTAACGAAACAGTATACGAGGAAGCACTATCCGAATACCAGTACACAGACCCCACAAAGGCAAAGGAATTTGTCGAGAGAACAGGCTGTGACTCACTTGCAGTTGCAATCGGCAACGTACACGGTGTTTATTCTTCAGAGCCGAAGCTTGCTTTTGACGTGCTCGAAGAAGTTGCAAAAGAAGTTGACGTTCCTCTCGTACTTCACGGTGCGTCGGGTATCGGTGACGAAGATATCAAGAAGGCAATTTCACTTGGAATAGCTAAGATTAACATTCACACAGAATTGTGTCAGGCTGCTATGGAAGCTATCAATGAACACAAGGACGAGCCTTTCCTCGCAGTGGAGCGTGCAGTAAGAGCAGCAGTTAAAGAACGTGCTATGTACAAGATTAAGTTATTTGGTGATGACGGTAGAGTAGATGAGTAATGAAAAGAAACTGGATGTAATTTGCCTTGGTGCTGCGGTAGTTGATATTCCGCTTCGTCCGGTATCAAGGGATATATTCGACATAGAGTCTTATCCGGTGGACAGAATAGCTATGTCGGTGGGCGGCGACGCAATGAACGAAGCAACAATCATCAGCCGTCTTGGCTTTAAGACAGGCATAATCGCCTGCATCGGTGATGATGCGGCAGGTCAGTTCATTCTTCGCTCCTGTAAAAAGGACAACATTGATGTTGAGGGTATCAAGATTGACCCGAACATTGACACCTCAATGAACATCGGTCTTGTAACCGAGGACGGTGAAAGAACCTTTGTTACAAACCGCAACGGCAGTCTTTGGAAAGAAAATATCGAGCACGTTGACTTTGAAAAAATGAAGCAGGCAAAAATTCTTTCGCTTGCAAGTATTTTCAACTGCCCTCTGCTTGACGGCAAAACTCTGGTTGAAATATTCAAGGTTGCCGAGGAAAACGGTATGATTATATCGGCAGATATGATAAAACCCCGCCTTGGTGAAACTCTTGACGACATCAGAGAAGCTCTGAGCTATGTTGATTACTTCTTCCCGAACTTCGACGAAGCCTGCCTTCTCACAGGCGAAACCGAAGAAGCAAAGGTAGCAGACAAGCTGTTTGAATGCGGCGTAAAGAATGTTATTATGAAAATCGGCAAGCGTGGCTGCTATATCCGCAACGTATCGGGAGCAATGATTGTTCCTGCCTGCAAGGGCGTGACTGCAATTGATACAATAGGCGCAGGCGACAACTTTGCCTCAGGCTTTATCGCAGCACTGCTTCAGGGAAAGAACATTCACGAATGTGCAATTTATGCTAACTGCACGGCGGCTATTTCCGTTCAGCATGTAGGCGCAACAA
Source organism: uncultured Ruminococcus sp. (assembly GCA_945876155.1). GTDB lineage: Bacteria > Bacillota > Clostridia > Oscillospirales > Ruminococcaceae > Porcipelethomonas. Next base: position 3,636 of record CAMCMW010000086.1, read on the forward strand.
CGGGCGTCAAGAACAAAGAAATGGTTGACGAAATGCTCGAAAAATACAAAAAAGACTATATACTTTGATACTGTGATTCAGCCCTGCGATAGTTCACAGGGCTGAACAATCATAGAGAAAGGATGACTTGCTATGAAGACGATGAAACTTGGTAAAACAGGTATTGATATTTCAAGAATGGGACTCGGAACATGGTCAATCGGCGGCGGCTCAGCATGGGGCGGCGACCACGATCTTCAGGTTGTAGTTGATACAATCCGTGAAGCTCCGAAGCTCGGTGTAAACCTTATTGACACTGCTCCGGGTTACAACTTCGGCAACAGCGAGAAGATAATCGGCAAGGCTCTTGAGCAGATGAACCGTGAGGATGTTGTAATCATCACAAAGTGCGGCGTTACATGGGATCAGGAGATGAAGGGCGACCTTTTTAACAAGGTAAACGGTATTCAGCTTTACAAAAACTTAAACAGCGAGTCCGTTAAAAGAGAAATTGAAGGCTCTCTCGAGAGAATGGGTACTGACTATATTGACGTTTATATGACTCACTGGCAGTCAATTGAGGGCAGTGAATATTACGTTCCGATTCAGAAGACAATGGAAGTTCTCAACGAGCTAAAGGCACAGGGCAAAATCAGAGCAATCGGTGCCGCTAACGTAGACATTAATCAGATTCAGGAGTACTTAAAGTACGGCGATCTCGACATTGTTCAGGCAAAATACTCTATTCTTGACCGTGGTATTGAGGACGAGATTATTCCCTGCTGTCGTGAAAACGGCGTAACAATTCAGGCTTACTCACCTCTTGAAATGGGACTTCTTTCAGGAACATTCCCCAGAGATTACAAGCCCGTAGGCGCGCAGATTCCTAAAAAGTGGTTCCAGCCCGACAATATGCAGGCTGCTATGGACGTTATGGAGCAGTGGAAGCCTCTCTGCGAGAAATACAACTGCACAATTGCCAATCTTGCGCTTGCGTGGATTCTTGCACAGGGCGACTTCATCAACCTGCTCAGCGGTTCAACAACCGTGGCTCAGATTGCAGAGAACGTCAAGTCCTCGGATATTGAGCTTGACCCGTCTGATGTTGCCGCAATGCGTGATATGGTAGAGGCTATTGACAAGTAAATTATTTATATAATTCACAAAAAATCCTTTACTTCTATTCTGAATTGTGTTACAATGTGTACATAAAAGAACAGAAGGTCGGTATATGACGAAGAGAATAGATAAAATTAAACAGAAGGTCGAAGCTGAAGGAGAAGTATTTGTATCCGACCTCAGCCGTTTGTATAACGTCACTGAGGAAACAATTCGCAGAGACCTTGAAAAACTTAAAAATGAAGGTGTTGTTACCCGTACATACGGCGGCGCTATGCTGAACACAACCTTGCAGAGCGACAGGGTTCACTTCTCAAAAAGAAGAGCAATTAATCTTGAAGCAAAGAAAAAGATAGCAAGGCTTGTGACTCGTGAATTCGGCGATGCAAGAACAATTATGGTGGACAACAGCACTACGGTCATTGAAGCGATAAAGCTGCTTAAGGATAATAGAAATATTACCGCAATCAGCTTTTCGGCTCAGATTTTTCAGGAGCTGGATGAAACGAATATGATGCTCGTTTCAACCGGAGGAATATATGATGAAAGAACTCGCTCCTTCTACGGCAGTCTTGCAAAGGAAAATATCCGCAAATACAACGTTGATGTTGCTTTGCTGGGTTGCAAGGGACTGGATATGACGAACGGAATATCGGACTCGTCTGAAGGAGAAGCGGATTTAAAGGCAGAAATGTCAAGCCGTGCAGCAAGCGTAGTTGTGCTGGCTGATCATTCAAAATTCGGTCAGATCGCATTTGTGAATTTCCTGCATTGGGATATGGTCAATTGTTTGATTACCGATGAAAAACCCGATGAAAAGTGGGTGGACTTCTGTAATCGTATGAACATTCGTCTGATATATGAGTGATGCATAAAACGTTTTTTCTATTCGCAATTTCATATAGTGATAAAAGCTCTTGATTTTAACGAATCAGGAGCTTTATTTTTTATTGGCAACATCCGCTGATTGTGTGCGGTATTGCCATGAACTAATAAATTGATTGATGATTGCTTCTGTTTCATTTGCGATTAAATTGCAGCGATGTGTCGGGGGTATCGGAAAATTAATTCCGATAATTCACAAGCTCGCACATATTGCTTATGATTCGAAAATTTTTATGTGAAGGAGATGTGATTATGTCATTACAAAAGAAAAAGTCATCAATTGTTAAAAAAATGATAATTTCAGTTGCGGCTGGCTTTGCTGTGGGTTTTCTGTGCTTGTTCGTTAAGAGTATGCTTATGGGAACAGACGGCGAGGGCGTCTGGAAAGTGGTTGACGCAATATTTTTCCAGGATATTACCGCTACCAAAAGCATTGAAGGCATCGGCTTGTTCTACATTATAGGACAGCTGTTTATGCACGGACTTCAGATGATGATTGTGCCTTTGGTGCTTTGCTCATTAAGCCTTGCTCTTTGCAGTCTTGCAGACCCGAAAAAGCTCGGTAAAATTGCAGGAAAAACATTTATAACCTACCTTTCTTTTTATATAGTTGCCGCCGCACTTGCAGGCGCAGGCGCTTACTTTGTAAAGTCTATGGGTTGGTTCAGCGTAAATCTTCCTGCTCAGCAGGCTCAGGAAATTGTAACGATGGAGGGTTATAACCCGCTTGTAACAGTTGTAAACGCCGTTCCGTCCAATATGATTAACGCAATGTCAACTAACACGACAATCCTGTCGGTTGTAGTAATTGCAATTGTCCTTGGCTTGTGCATTACAAAAATGGGCAAAAAGGCTGACCCGATTAAAAACGTAATTCAGAACCTGAACGATATCGTTCAGATGTTCCTTGACTTCCTTATCAACAAA
>CAMCMW010000087.1 GCA_945876155.1 uncultured Ruminococcus sp.
AACACAGCAATTGCCGCTATGATGGCACTGCTCAACGAGATAAACGCAACAGGCAGTATCAACCGTGCCGAGCTGAAAACACTGCTCATGCTGCTGAATCCGTTTGCACCGCATCTTACAGAGGAAATGTATGAAAGCAATTTCGGCGCAATCCTCAACGAACAGCCGTGGCCGAAGTATGACGAGGCTCTCTGCGTTGACGATACTGTTGAAATCGTTGTACAGGTAAACGGCAAAATCAAGGCGAAAATGACCGTTCAGAAGGACGGCGACAAGGACGCTATCCTTGCAGACGCTTTGAAAGAGGAAAAGGTAAACGAGGCTGTCAGCGGAAAAACAATTGTAAAACAGATATATGTACCAAATAAACTTGTAAATTTTGTTGTAAAGTAACAAAATTTAACTTGCTTTGAATAAAAGCTTGACAACTATATCATTTTGTGATAAAATGAGTAATAAGTTACAAAAAAGACTGCTATTGCAGCAAAACAAGGTTTGATAGACTGACATTCCTGCTTTCGGGCATGGCATGATTAGTATATATTTAGAAGCAGAGAAGTTTGCATCTAAAAACCTCTGTCTTTGAGGCAAAGGGAGGGAAAACAGTGGCAGAAGTTCGCGTTGGTAAGAACGAATCATTAGACACAGCTCTTAAGCGTTTTAAGAGATCTTGTGCTAAGGACGGCGTTATTGCTGAAGTTCGTAAGAGAGAACATTACGAAAAGCCTTCAGTTAAACGTAAGAAGAAGTCTGAGGCAGCTCGTAAGCGTAAATATTAATCAGTATTAACGATTGCGCTGCAATCTGGTACAAAATGAAAAAGCGGGCGAAAGCTCGCTTTTTTGTTTTTCTTATGATTTCGACAGCGTAATAGTGTATAATAGATAACGGAGGAAATACTGATGCTTTTCAAAGCAGATTTTGCATTCTGGCGTGTTACAGAAATAACGCCGGAGTTTCTTATAAAAAACAACATCAGAGGACTTTTGCTTGACCTTGACAACACCCTGACTACCCATGACAATCCAGTACCGGGGGAGGGCGTTACGGAGTGGCTTGACAGTATGAGGTCAGCCGGAATAAAAATGGTTATTGTTTCAAACAATCACCCTCCCAGGGTAAAGCCCTTTGCGGATATGCTGGGACTTGATTTTGTCTGTGAGGGCAAAAAGCCCCTTTCAAGCGGTTTCAACAGGGCGCAGAAAAGAATGGGTATTCCGTTTTCCCAGCTTGCCGTTGTGGGTGACCAGATTTTCACTGATATGCTGGGGGCGAATCTGAAACGTGTGAGAGGGATTTTTGTGTACCCCATTGAGCATGAGAAAACAAAGTTCTTTAAGCTGAAAAGGTGGGCGGAAAAACCGTTTTTGCCAAAGCTGAGTGAGAAAAAATGATAAAGCTTTTGATTTTTGTGGCAGGTACTGTACTATCATCGCTGCTTGGAAAAATTTTTACACTGTTTTTGGAAAAATCGGATGGCAGAGATTTGATAAATGATTATGAAAATGAAGTACGCCCATTTAAGAGCTGTCTTTATATTGGATTAGTATTTTCTGTTATAGCCTTATTCTTTGGAAGTCCTGTTGTATTCTCCGATAATATTGGCGAAAAGCTTGAAGGAATTTTATGCTTGATTATAGTTGGGATTCCTTTGGTGTTAGTTCCAATTATGTTTTATTCAAATGTAAGATTCAACTATGATTCATGCGGTTTTTCATACAGAAACTTTTTCAGAAAAAGGTATGAATACAATTATTCACAAATAAAAGAAATCGAGGACAAGCCGAGCGGCTTAAAAATCAAAATGGATAACGGAAAGAGAATATATATTTTAAATATATATAACGGCTCAGAAGAATTTATCAATAAAATAATTATGTATCTGGAGGACTGAAAATGTCAGCAAAATTCGGACCGGCGGGAAACTCGGACAGTTTTTCCGCAAAATATAAATCAACCGCAGACGCACCAAAGTTCCTGAAAGAAATGGGACTTGACTGGTATGAATATCAGTGCGGACGTGGAGTAAAGGTAAGCGATAAGACAGCTTCTGCCATACGCAGTAAGGCGGAGGAAAACGGCATAGGACTTTCCCTCCATGCGCCCTACTTCATTTCCCTTTCGTCCATTGAGGAGGAAAAAAGGGACAACAGCATAAACTACATACTGCAAAGCTGTGACGCCGCTTTAAGGCTTGGTGCGGACAGGATAGTGATACACAGCGGCTCATGCTCGAAAATAAGCCGTGAGGAGGCGCTGGAGCTTGCGAAGGATACCCTTACAAGAGCAAGAAAACAGGCGATAGAACAGGGCTTTGAGGCGGTGCATTTCTGTCCGGAAACTATGGGCAAGGTGAATCAGCTGGGTACTCTTGAAGAGGTACTGGAGCTTTGCAGACTGGACGATACCTTTATACCCTGCATTGATTTCGGTCACCTTAATGCGAGAACTTTCGGCGGTATAAAGTCGGCGGCGGACTATGAGGAAATGCTTGACAAGGTGGAAAATGCTCTCGGTGCGGACAGGCTTAAAGTGTTCCACAGCCATTTTTCAAAAATCATGTACACCAATCCCGGCGGAGAGAAAAAGCACCTGACCTTTGAGGATAATGAGTACGGTCCGGAGTTTGAACCGCTTATGGAGATAATCGCAAAGAAAAATCTCTCACCGGTTTTCGTGTGCGAAAGCGCCGGTACACAGGCTGAGGACGCACTGACCATGAAACAAAGCTATAAAGGACACAAGAAAGGATAAGATTATGAAAATACTTGTTATAAACGGACCCAACCTCAATCTTTTAGGCGAAAGAGAACCGGGTATTTACGGTGACCAGAGCTATTCCGCTTTGAGTGAAATGGTAATGGACAAGGCGGACGAACTTGGGGTAAAATGCGAGATTTTCCAGTCCAACCACGAGGGAGCAATCATTGACAAGCTGCACTCCGCAAGAAAAGATTTTGACGGCGTTGTACTCAACGCAGGTGCGTACACCCATTACAGCTACGCTATCCGTGATGCAATTTCGGCTATAAAGATACCGGTTATCGAGGTGCATATCAGCAACGTTTTCGCAAGGGACGAGTTCAGAAAAAATTCTGTTATCGCCCCAGTCTGCAAGGGAAGTATATCCGGTTTCGGACTGGCAAGCTACCTTATGGCAATGGACGCTCTTGCAAAGTATTCACAGGAGGCGTAAGCGGTGAACAGGATAGAAAAGCTTGTTATTCCTGAGAGTGCGGACTGCGCTCTTATAACCTCGGACATCAGCCGCAGATATTTTACCGGAATGAAATCCTCCGCCGGAATAGTGCTGGTTTTCAGAAATGCGGCGTACCTGCTGATTGATTTCAGGTACATCGAAAAGGCGAGAAACACTGTCAAAGACTGTCAGGTCATTGAACAGCAAAGTCTTAAAGAGCAGATAGCGGAGCTTATGAAAAAGCACAACGCTCACAGTATCGCTGTTGAGGCGGCAGACATGACTTTAAGCCGTATGGCATTTTATGAAGAAAAATTTCCGGAATTTGAATTCATAAAAAGCGGTGAACTGAGTGATAATATATCAGAGATGCGCACTGTCAAAACTGCTGATGAAATTGAGAAAATAAAGTCTGCACAGAGAATAGCTGAGAGGGCTTTTGACGAGGTACTGAACATCATCAAGCCGGGTGTGACCGAGCGTGAGATATCCCTTTTCCTGGACGGTTTTATGCTGAGAAACGGTGCTGAGGAGATTTCCTTTGAAACTATTGCGCTGGGCGGCAAAAACACGTCTATGCCCCACGGAGTGCCCTCTGAATATACTGTTAAAAGCGGCGACTTTGTTCTTATGGACTTCGGCGCTGTTTACGACGGTTATCACAGCGATATGACAAGAACAGTCTGTGTGGGTAAGCCGTCTGAAAAAATGGAGGAAGTTTACAACATTGTCCTCGACGCACAGCTTAAAGCCCTTGACACTGTTAAAGCAGGCATTACCGGAAAGGAACTTGACAGGTCGGCAAGAGAGGTAATAAAAAATGCCGGATACGGTGAGTGTTTCGGTCACTCCTTAGGTCACGGAGTGGGAATGGAGATACACGAGTTCCCCACAGCGTCAGAAAAATCCGATACTGTTCTGAAAGAAAACATGGTGGTGACTGTCGAACCGGGAATATATCTGCCGGAAGAATTCGGCGTCAGAATTGAAGATTTCGTTGTTGTGACTGAAAAATCATGCGAAAATTTAACAAAATGCCCTAAAAAAATGATAATTTTATAAAAGGGTATTGCAAAAAAGTGAAAATTGTAGTAAAATAAGATGTAAGTACTATAATCAGTTCATTTTGGCGAATCTGGTTATCATAGTAAACGAAAAATTTATTTTTAGTTTACTATTAGCCGATATGCACGGAGCTTACGAAGTAAGCGGATGTGCAAGGCACTAAAATAAATTATTTATAGTGAAAGCAAAATTATTTTTGCGTTCACTATAATTATGTGAAAATTTCGGCTTGCCGTCAGCCGCAAGGACGGCAGCTGCTTGCATAGCAGTGAGGAGAGTTATATGATTTCAGCAGGCGATTTCAGAAACGGCGTGACATTTGAACTTGACGGAAACGTTGTTCAGGTTATTGAATTCCAGCACGTTAAACCTGGTAAGGGTGCGGCTTTTGTAAGAACAAAGTTCAAGAATGTTATTACAGGCGCAGTTGTTGAGCGTTCATTCAACCCTACAGACAAGTATCCTACAGCTTTCATTGAAAGAAAGGATATGCAGTATTCCTACAACGACGGTCAGCTTTACTACTTCATGGACACTGAAACATACGAGCAGGTGCCAATCGGTGAGGACGTTCTGGGTGACAACTTCAAGTTTGTCAAGGAAGAAATGATCTGCAAAATCTGTTCCTACAAGGGCAATGTTTTTGCTGTTGAGCCGCCTACATTCGTTGAACTCCAGGTTACAGCTACTGAACCGGGCGTAAAGGGCGATACTGCAACAAACGCAACAAAGCCGGCTACTCTTGAAACAGGAGCAGAAATCAGAGTTCCGCTGTTCATCAACGAAGGCGACATGGTTCGTATCGACACAAGAACAGGCGAATACATGGAAAGAGCATAATCAGCTTTTAAGGCGTGCCGCTGCCTTTAATGCGGCAGTAAAACAAGTTTTGTTATTTGGAGCTTTGAAAGGAGAATTCTTATGAAGCTTAGTGAAAAAATGTCATATTTAAAAGGTCTGCTTGACGGAATGGAAATTGACACCACAACTAAAGAGGGCAAGGCTCTTGTACAGATGACAGAGGTTATGCAGGAAATGGTAAACTGTGTTGACGATTTACAGGCACAGGTTGACGAGCTTTCTGAACTTTGCGATATTCTGGATTCAGATCTGGGCGAAGTTGAAGAAGACCTGTATGACTTTGATGACTGTGAATGCGGCTGCGACTGCGACTGCGAAGATGACGACGATGATTATGACTTTGATTTTGACAATGACGAGCTTTATGAGGTTTGCTGTCCTGAGTGCGGTGACACTGTGATTCTGGACGACTATATGCTCGAAGAAGGCTCTATCGACTGCCCTAACTGCGGTTCATGTCTTGAGTTTGACTTTGATGATGTTGAACTGGCTGATTCTGAGGGTACAGAAACTGAAGAATAATCATTCCTTTTTAAAACGCCTCTTCGGGGGCGTTTTTTGTTATGTTGGTTTGGCGGATTAAAAGTAAATTGAAGTTTGGGAAAGGAGATTCGTATTATTATGAAAATGCTTGATGAACTTTTAACAGTAATGAATAAACATCAAATGGTTTCTGTATACAGTAGTGAAGAGGACTTTTATTATACCGGATATATCCAGGCTGTAGATGATACGGGGTTATTGCTTAGCAAGCAGAATTATGGCGGATACAATAATGGTTTTGTATTTTTTACAGATATAGTTACTTTTGAAACAGATTCCATTGATACAAAAAGACATGAACAGATGTTTAAAATAAGGGGAATTGAACCAAAGAAATTTGAAGTTCCTGAAAATGACAACCTTTTTGAAACAATCTTAAAAATTTGCTTTGAAAGAAAATTGTTCTGTAATATCTATAAAAGTGAAAATGACCGAAATGATGTCACAGGGTTTATTTCTGAATTAAATCAAAATTTCATCTGTCTGAGTTGTATTGATAAATATGGCGAATATTTTGGAAAATGTTATATATCAAAATCTGATATTTACATTTTATTTATTGAGGGAGAAGATGAGCAGGTAAGGAGACTTTTGTATGCAAATGCATAACAAGGAAATTTAAAAATTGACAGAGATAACAATAATATGGAAATTAAAGTATTGATTTCATGTCTTTTGATGTTATTATCTTTTATTAACATTGATAATAACATAGAGTTCAGTATAGATGAGAATTTGGATAACGACGCAGACTATATTGATAATGAAACCTTTGATTACATAAGAGAATGTTATGATAATATTGACTTTTCCTCCGATTTTAA
>CAMCMW010000088.1 GCA_945876155.1 uncultured Ruminococcus sp.
AGCTCTGATTTCAAGCCCTGTTTGATTTCCTTTGTCTTGAACATCTGGATTATCTTCTCAGCCTTGACGATATTCCCGTCAGGAGCGTTGACACTGAAAGCGTGTATCGCCTGATAGCGGTAGTAGTGAGCAAGGTTGAATGCTCTCAGAAGTGTATCGTGGTTCACGATTTCCTCGGACGGTTCGACACCACAGGAACAGCAGTCCACACAATGCAGAATACACGCTATCCGAAGTATCAGTCCGTGGAACTTTCCGCCCCAGTCCTGACAGCAGCACATAGACTGTTTTATTTCCTGCTCGATATAGTTATTGCAGTAACTGATATACTCGTCCGATGCCTTATGTGATAAATGCAGTATCACTTCTTTGCCGTCATGGTCTTTCTTGCCTTTCAGGAACTGATGTATCAGGGAATGATATTTTTCTTTAACCTCTTTCGGTATCGCAGCGGTATCATATCTGCGGTGTCCGACATCGCTCTCCGCAAAGCAATGATTATGATTTACGCAACTATACAACAAGCCACGTTCATATGATGTTATCAACTGCTTTAGCCGAAATGCTAAACAAAACTGAATGCGTTGTTTTTTTCAATACTCCAAATTCAATAAGCATGAGCGATGAACTTACAAAAATAAAAAAAAGCGAAGCAACACTATCACCTTGGATTTATTACGAATTGTCAATGATGACATTAATAAAATCGACAAAACCCAGAAAAATCATTTTAGAGCATTCTGCATATAGTGATATTAATATAAAATATGATGTTTCTAAAATTCTTAAAGAATTCCCACAAATAGATGATGCTACTTTATTGTCATGGAGAGATAAATGGAATAATCGCTCTATTATGTGCAAGGAAGAAGCATTAGACGTTTTATATGAAATCATCTATCCAAAATCTTCAAAATAAATTGCAAAACCGCTGAGAGCTAACATCCCTCAGCGGTTATTTTTATTCCTATATCCTATTGATAGCGTCCAACAACTCCTTCAAATTCACATGAGTATAAACCTTCTCAGTAAGCGACATCGCCCCGGAATGACCAATGATTTTCTTTATCAGTGTAGGCGATACTTCTTTTTCAGTCAGCATAGAAACACAGGTGTGACGAGTATCATGCGGTTTATGAGAACATTTTATCAGTTCCATAACAGGCGACCAGTAAGAATAATAGTAATTACGATATATGAAATGTTTTCCGTCAGTTGTGTGCAGCAGGTACTCACAGCCGTCCTCATACCATTTCTTGAAGAACGGATAGGTCTTATCAGAAATCGGCACCATCCGGATGCCATTATCGGTCTTGCTCTCAACCACACTAAAATAATGCTCCTCATTATTTACATTCTCTCGTTTTAGGTCAAGCAGCTCTGACACACGCACACCACTGTAAATCAGCATCAGGACAATCTGAACATATGGATTGTCTTTCTGAATCCACAAGGCATCCGTTTCTTCTTTGCTGAATGGTCAGTCTTATTCGGATTCTTGTTATAGTCCATGAGCATTTCAAGACCTTTTGCTCTTGTGGGAGCGTATCCAATAGTGATATAGATTTGTTTCCGCTTTCCTGTTTGGGTATCAATATCCCAGCCTACTGTTTTGCGAACTATGTAGGGATTTCTTCTGTTGCCCGACCGCTTGTAGACCGTGCTGACCCCGTTAGCCATTTTCATTGTAATCATCACCTTCTTTAATTTCATCAAGCTGCTTACTGTATTCATTTAAAACCTGTTGCATCTCCTTTACCTGCCGTCTGACTGAATGCAATTCTTCGCCTGTTTTTATGACAAAATGATTATCGTCCCAGGTTGCTTTCTTGAAAGTAGTAGTATTGTGACGAATAAACTTTCTTCCGTCAGCAGTAAAAGCAATATCCTGTTTCTGTTTCTTTGATGCTTTTTCGGATTCTTCAGCAATATCACTGATATATCCCTTTATGGATACAGAAATGAATTTCTCAAAATCATAGTAGTTTGTCGGCGACCAGTAGCCGACTTTTTTATTGCCCTTTTTCAAAATGAATATCTTGTTGTCCTGTATTGCATCAAGCATATCTTTCGGAATAGTATTTTCATCACAATCCCGTATATCAACGACTTCAAGTGTATATCCCATTGCTTTCAATGCGGGATAAAGCGTTGAAGTGTACTTCCGACCTGTTTCAATTTCCTTTCCGAGCTGATATATTTTCATACTCATACTGTCAAAATCACTGTCAGCAAGTTTATTGCGTACTTTCAGTCCACGATAGAACCCTTCATCAAAAGTTTGTACAAACACAGCAATATCGCTTACATCTACACCATAAAATTCCGCAAGAGTTTTAATATATAATTCTGTGATTTTTGTGTTTCCATTTTCAATGCCGTTATAATATGTTCCTGATACTCCCATGAGTTTGGCAAGCTGAGTTTGTGAATATCCTTTTTCCTGGCGTAATTTGCGTATTTTATTTCTTGTTTCTTCCTGATTTATTTTTTCCATTGTCCTAATTTCTCCCAACATATGTCTTAATTTTAAAAGACAGATTGTATTGTCTGGATTTGTAAGGTGCAATTATATCAGAATCGCATACAGATGTCAAGAAACACGCTGAGATTTTATTACTCGACAGTATAAAAATTCCAGAGTTAGCAATGTCGAAAAGTCGCAAGGTCACGACCGTGTGCAATGGTAAGCGTAAAGTATGGTCTGACCGTGAAGAAGCTAAAGATTTTTTCCTTGAAGCAATGATGTCAGCGGAGGGCAAAGATTATGACAGGTATTCAGCAATATATTTTCAGATTATTCATGGACTGAGTTGCTGCACGGATTGAATATTTTTTAACATGGAGCTTTGCAAAAACGCAAAGCTCTTTCTTTATGCACTGAGCTGAACGGAAAGGTTGCTCATGACTTTGATTTAGTTTTTAACCCCTAAAAAGATAAAGACTCAGAGAGTATTTTCGAAACCTTATTAATGTCATTTTCAAATGAGTGTAGATTGTTACTTTTTTATATTTGATATTGCAAACAAGTCCATTAATTACTATTCATCAAATTGTCTGAAAATAAATTCCTATCTTTGTGCAATATGGAGAAATGTGCAAATCATTCTTGACTTAGAGTTAACTCCAGAGTTTATAATAAATGCAATGAACAATCAGTGGGAGGTGATACCGTGACTATTAAGGAAGTCAGTGAAAAATTTGACATATCCCAGGACACACTGCGCTACTATGAGCGTGTAGGAATGATACCGCCGGTTACCCGTACTGCAAGCGGAATCCGGGACTACCAGGAAAAGGATCTGGGCTGGGTGGAGCTTGCCAAGTGTATGCGCAGTGCCGGACTTCCGGTGGAGGCAATGATTGAATATGTAAAGCTGACACAGGAAGGAGATTCTACTATTCCGGCAAGATTACAGTTGCTGACAGAGCAGAGAGAAACGCTTCTGGAGCAAAAAGCAAAGATAGATACAACACTGGAACGACTGAATTATAAGATCGGACGATATGAAATTGCAGTCAAAACCGGTGTTCTGACATGGAATGATGAAGAATAAAAGTTACGGAGGAAAAACTAATGAAAGTACTGATGATAAACGGAAGTCCCCATGCAAAGGGCAATACCTACACAGCTCTGCATGAAATGGAAAAAATATTCACTGAAAGCGGTGTGGAGACGGAAATTCTGCACATCGGCAATCAGGCGGTGAGAGGCTGTATTGCCTGCTATTCCTGTGCCAAAAACGGCAGATGTGTCTTTGATGATATTGTCAATGAAACTGCACCGAAGTTTGAATCCTGCGACGGACTTGTGATCGGCAGTCCGGTGTATTACGCCTCTGCAAATGCGACCCTCATTGCATTTTTGGACCGTCTGTTTTACAGCACACACTTTGATAAGACAATGAAAGTCGGAGCAAGTGTTGTGGCGGCAAGAAGAGGCGGACTGTCGGCAACGTTTGATGAACTGAACGAATTCTTTACCATTGCAGGTATGCCCATTGCGTCCAGCCAGTACTGGAACAGTATCCACGGCAGAGAACCGGGCGAGGCACAGCAGGACGCAGAGGGCTTACAGACCATGCGGACACTGGCAAGGAATATGACTTTCCTGATGAAGAGTATTGCCCTTGGGAAAGAAGCGTATGGTCTGCCGGAGAAAGAGCCTTTTCAGCGGACGAATTTTGTAAGATAACAGGAGGATTTGGAATATGGAAAAACAGGCAGCATTCCGCATGGCAAAGGAAGTCTATGCAGACGACAGCGAACTGGAAGAACACGGCGGATTTTTCGGACAGGGTGAACCGAATACAGCGTTTGCACAGTACTTCACCGGAAATTCCTATCTGAAACCGCTGACTGACCCAAAGGAAACTGTATTTATCGCCAATGTCACATTTGAGCCGAAATGCCGCAACAACTGGCATATTCATCACGCTGTAAAAGGCGGCGGACAGCTGCTGATCTGCGTAGATGGCGAAGGCTGGTATCAGGAGGAAGGCAAGCCTGCGCAGAGCCTGAAACCTGGTGATGTTGTGACAATTCCGGCAGAAGTGAAACACTGGCACGGTGCAAAGGCAGACAGCTGGTTCAGTCATCTGGCAGTGGAGTGCCAGGGTGAAAACACCTCCACTGAATGGCTGGAGGCTGTTTCCGATGAAGAATATACCAAACTGAAATGAGGAAGAATAAATGAAAAACGTATTGATTATTTCGGCAAGTCCGAGAAAAGGCGGTAATTCTGACACACTATGCGACCGCTTTGCACAGGGAGCAGAGGAAAGCGGTAACAAGGTAGAAAAGGTATTCCTTGCAGCTAAAAATATTGGATACTGTCGTGGCTGCGGCGTGTGCAATTCAACACACAAATGCGTACAGAAAGACGATATGGCGGAGATACTCGACAAAATGGTCTCGGCAGGTGTAATAGTACTGGCAACGCCTGTATATTTCTACTCTATGGATGGGCAGATGAAAACCTTTATTGACCGTACTGTGCCAAGATATACAGAAATCAGCAACAAGGATTTCTATTTTATCATGACAGCCGCAGATACCCAAAAGGCAAATCTGGAACGCACAATGGAAGCGTTCCGTGGATTTACTGAGGATTGTCTTGATGGCGCAAGAGAAGCAGGTATCATATACGGCGTCGGTGCGTGGAATGTAGGTGAGATAAAAACAACATCTGCTTATGATGAAGCCTATGAAATGGGAAAAAGAGTATAAAACGGAACTGTGAACATTGAATAAAAAAGTATTGCTTTTAGTAGATGCCAGTAAGATTGGTATGGCAATTTCCCGCCGCATAGGCTACGGACATTATAGTTAAAAAGGCGGTATTTCTATGTATAATCCTCAGCTGGAAACATTTCTTAAAGTAGCAGACTGCGGCAGTTTCAATAAAGCGGCAGAAGAACTTTACATCTCTCCGCCCGCTGTTGTCAAGCAGATAAATTTACTGGAGTCTTCCTTAGACTTGCAGCTTTTCACCCGTACCCATCGGGGAATCCTGCTGACAGATGCGGGAAAATCTCTGTATCATGATGCAAAATACATCATACAATATTGTCATGATTCTGTCAGCCGTGCCAGAAATGCAATGCAGGATGAAGACTGCGTAATCCGTATAGGAACTTCGCCTATGACCCCGGGGCAATTTCTTATGGATATGTGGCCGCAGATTCACGCACTTTGTCCGGACATTAAATTTCAGTTGGTTCCTTTTGAAAACACACCGGAAAATTCCAGAGAAATTCCGAAAAATCTTGGAAAAAACATTGATATTGTAGCCGGACTGTTTGATGAGGGCTTTCTGAAATCCAGAAAATGTGCAGGTTTTTTGATATCGCATGAGCCGATACGCTGTGCAGTTTCTGTTTATAATGACTTGTCTGAGAAAAAACACCTTACCGCATCTGATATACACGGCAAAAACCTTATGATGATTCAGCGTGGCTGGAATACATATCTTGATGTAATGCGTGATGAACTGTTACAGAATCATTCACAAATCAACATCGTGGATTTTGATATGTTTACGGTCAACGCTTTCAATCAGTGTGAAAACGGAAATCAGCTGATGATTTGTATTGACAACTGGGCAAATGTACATCCTTTGCTGAAAGTTCTTCCAGTAGACTGGAATTATACGATTCCCTTTGGATTACTGCACTCTCCGAAACCATCACCCACTGTAAAACGATTTTTAGATGCCGTGGCACAGGTAATAAATCACTCAGAAAATTAACTAATTGGAAAATAAAGGCTATCACATTATAATTGACAAAGAGATTGCTTTGCTGTATAATGGGTGCTAAGATAAATCGGAATTTGGAGGTGTGAGGTTATGAAAATTCTTTTATTTCTTGCAAAAGGTTTTGAAACAATGGAGGCAAGTGTATTCATTGATGTTATGGGTTGGGCAAGAAATGATTACCATTATGATGTTGACGTAGTAACTTGCGGTTTTCAAAAAACTGTTACAA
>CAMCMW010000089.1 GCA_945876155.1 uncultured Ruminococcus sp.
ATGAACGCCTGATTTACAAGTTCAGTGAAGTCAATCTTGACTGTCAAGTAATTGGCTGTTTCCGTCCAGACTCTTACAGTAATCTGAAGGCTGTCCTCTGCCTGCTTGCCAAGACGTGCAAAGGGGGCAGGGTCTTTGAGGATAAGCGGGTATTCGTCGGCGAATTTCAGTATAATTTCCTTTGCCTTTTCGATATCGTCGGAATAGCTTATGCCGAATTCAAGGTCAACTCGCCTTATGGACTGCTCGCTGTAATTTACTATCATGGAATCGGAAATCTGTCCGTTTGGTATGTACACTGTCTTGTTGTCATCGGTGAGTATTTTGGTATAAAGTATGCCGATGCTTTCAACCTTTCCATAAGCTGAGTTCGTTTCAACATAATCCCCGGACTTGAAAGGCTTGCTGAAAAGTATTATAAATCCTCCGGCAAGATTTGAAAGGCTGTTTTGCAGTGCAAGACCGATTGCAAGTCCGGCGGCACTTATTACAGCAATAATTGATGTCATTGGTATATTGAGAATTGAAAGTGTTATAATGAAATCTATTGTATATAAAAGTACTTTTAACAGTGAACGGAGAAATCCCACAGCTGTGCCGTCAACGTTGGTGCGGTTAAGGCATCTTGTGAAAATACGTAAAATCAGTTTTGAAATCGCCAGACCTATAATGAATATAATGATTGCGAAAATCAATGACGGTATTGATTTTTTTATCTGGCTTGTAAAAGCGGAAAGCATAGCCTGAAGTCTGCTCTGTTCCTCAGCGGTGGAGCTTACCGCATTTGCGATTATTCCCTCAACGGCGTTGGTTATTTCAGTGGTAGTTTCGCCGGAGGTGATCGATGAAATTATGGTTGTTGTCATATTTATCCTTCCTTTTGATAACGTTGTTATAATCTATTATAATGAATATCCGGAAAAAGTCAATCTAAAAATGCAGGCAGAGAAAAAGGAATTAAGGTAAAAAAGGAATAAAATGTCGAAATGTGTGAAAAAATGCTTGAAATATTGCACATTTTGATGTATAGTAAATATGTAATCCTGTTTTATATGGGAAATTATTCCACTTAATTAAATGTGTGTAATATATGAATCGAAAAGTTATTTTATATTTTATTTTATCAATATTTGCTGTTTCGTCAGTATCAGCATACTTCATATCGAAGGAATTACATGAAAGCGAAATGGTTATAACCGGTCAATACGATATCTGGCAGTCTGAAAGCGGCGGTGAATCGGTTTTGCTGAGTGAATACACCGAAACTGTGGAAACATCAGCAACCCAGGAAAGTCAGCCTGAAACCCAGATGCCGTCTGAAGTCGCAACCGCTTTGCCGACAGCTGAGTACAGTACCGAAAGTACAGAAACAACACAGTTTCTCTGGCTGAATATCAACACTGCCACCTATGAGGAGTTTATGCTGCTTGACGGGATAGGGGAGGTACTTGCCGGAAGAATAATCGGGTACAGGAATTATTGCGGCGGATTCAGAAATATCGAGGAAATTTTAAATGTCAGCGGTATCGGTGAAAAGACATTTTCAGCAATAAGGAATCATATATATGTAGAAAATCCGGTGTACCCGGCTGAACCGACCGAGGAACAGCCCCCGGTAACAGAGGAAAGCCGGTATGATGAACCGCCAGTACAGACGCAGATTACTGAACCGGTGACTGACCCCACGGAAATCCAGCCGACTGAACGTGAAACAGTCCCGCCCGGCACAAAATTTGATCTGAACAAGGTCACACAGCAGGAACTGGAAATGATACCCGGAATAAGCAGCGAAATGGCTGAAAACATAATCAGTCTGAGGACAACCATACAATATTTCAGCCACCCGTATGAGCTTTTGTATGCGGACGGAATGACGGAAGAATTTTTGTGTAAAGTCATTGATTATTTTTATGTAGAAAAAAATGAAAATTGATTGAAGGTTTATTTTATTTGTGAAAAACATTAATAAGATGACATAAAAACGATAATATGATGTGTAAAACAAACAAAAACCGACAATTATTTAATATAAAAAGCCGATTTTTCATTTTTACCGTTTTGTAATAATATGAAATTTAAACTGAAAAAACCGTAATTATCTCCAAAAAGATTGCATAAAAATTGTTCAATATGCTAAAAAAGTATTAAGGATTGGTATTAAGCATTGACTTTTTCGTGTGAGTATTGTATATTAATATCACGAAACAATTTGAATATTTTTCTGATTTTTTGGTCAGACAGCTGAATTAGTGATTTAGTGTGATAATGTATGAAGGGTGCGATGGTGTGCATGGTATCAATTAAAACTATCGCAGAGGAATGCGGTGTGTCTATTGCGACTGTAAGCAAGGCGCTTAATAACCACAGTGATGTAAGCAGTACAACAAAAAAACTTGTTTGCGATACTGCAAAAAAACTTGGCTATTTTCCCAATGCACAGGCGAGAGCACTTAAAACCAACAAAACATACAATATCGGCGTTTTATTGCAGGACAAGGCTCACAGCGGTCTGACACACAGCTATTTTTCAGCCGTGCTTGACAGTTTCAGGGTCGAGGTTGAAAAAAACGGGTATGACATAACTTTTATCTGCGGAAAAATCGGCGGAAATGAAATGTCCTATTATGAACACTGTATGTACAGGTCAGTTGACGGAGTTATTGCTGCGTGCGTTGATTTCTACGACAGTGAGATAGCTGAGCTTATGAAAAGCGATATTCCGCTTGTGACTATAGATTATCAGGCAGAGGGTGTATGCTCGGTATCGTCTGACAATATAATAGGCATCAGAAAAATAGTCGAATATGCCAGCGACTGCGGACACCAGAAAATAGCTTATATTTATGGCGAAAGTTCACAGGTTACTACTATGCGTCTTAATTCATATCTTGATACAATGAAAAGACTGGGCATTCAGGTTCAGCCTGATTATCTGCGTCAGGGCAAGTACCATGATGTGAAGAGTGTGCATGAAATAACTGCGGAAATGCTGAGGCTCTATGACAGACCGACATTCATTATCCTGCCGGATGATTTTTCGGCAATTGGTGCTTTGAATGCCGCCAGAGAGGCAGGGGTGAAAATACCTGATGACCTGTCGATTGCAGGATATGACGGAATAAAAATGACTCAGCTTATGAAACCTGCTCTGACAACCTTTGAACAGGATACATACAAAATCGGAAAAACCGCAGCAGAAATTCTTCTGAAAATTATCAGAAAAGAAGATATGGCTGAAAGCGAAAAAAGCGCTGTTATCAGCGGAAATTTTATTAAGGGAGCTACCGTTAAGAACATTTAACGGATCCAATATATCCATACGCTTATTATATTTTATCAATTTAAAATATAATATAATCATTAAGGAGGAAAACTACCAATGAACAAACTTAAAAGAACATTAGCACTGGTTGCTACTCTTGCAATCTCTGCAACAGCATTTGTAGGATGCGGTGATGATTCTTCATCATCATCATCTTCATCATCACAGGCAGACAGCTCAAGCTCAGACGCTGACGCTTCAAGCTCAGATGCTGACGCTTCAAGCTCAGAGGCTGAGGGCGGCGACGAAACAGCTGCTATCAACCTTCCATCAGGCGGCGACAAGATGACAATCCTCGCTTGGAACGCAAACGACGTTGACCCAATGCTCAAGATGTGGCTCCCAGACGCTGGCTACAAAGAAGACCAGATCAACTTCGTAAACTTCAACGTAGGCGGCGGCGAAGCTTCTGCTCAGTATGACCAGTACTTCCTCGGCGGCGAAGACGTAGACGTATTCATGGTTGAAGCTGACTGGGCTCTCAAGTATATCAACGATGCAAATGCAACTGCTCCTCTGAGCGACCTCGGTTTCACAGAAGCTGACTTTGCTGGCCAGTATCCATACACAATGGAAATCGGTAAGGATTCTAACGGCGTAATCAAGGGCGTTTCATGGCAGGCTGCTCCTGGTGCATGGTGCTACAGATCAGACCTCGCTGATTCATACCTCGGCGTTAAGTCACCAGCTGACATGCAGGCTAAGGTAGCTGACTGGGATAAGTTCCAGGCAACAGCTAAGGAAGTATCTGAAGCTTCAGGCGGTAAGACAGCTCTGACAACAACTCTCGGCGGTATCTGGCAGGCATTCGCAGCTAACAGATCTACTCCATGGGTTCAGGACGGCGCTCTCGCAGTTGACGATTTCTGCAACACATTCATTGATCTCGCTAAGAACATGAGAGACAACAAGTATGTTACAGACCTCAACCAGTGGACAGATGACTGGTATGCAGCTGGTCAGACAGACAACACAATGGGTTACTTCGTTTCAACATGGGGCTTCGGTGATTCAATTCTTCTTACAGCTGCTGGCGGTGACGGCGGTGCTACATTCGGCAAGTGGGCTGTTACAGAAGGTCCTACACCTTACTTCTGGGGCGGTACATGGATGTGCGTATCACCTAAGACAGATAACGCAGACATGGTTGCAAGCTTCATCAAGTACTTCACAGTTGACGAAGCTTCAATGGAAAAATATGCTCTCGGTAAGGACGGCGGCGAATACGTTAACAATATGAACGTAATGCAGAAGATCGTTGACGAGGGTTCAAACTCCAACGCTAACCTCGGCGGTCAGGATCAGTTCGCAGTTGTTCACGAGAACGCTAAGGCTATCGACCTTAAGGGACTTATCACTCCTTACGATGCTTCAATCAAGACTGCATTCCTCGACGCTGTAAACGCTTACTGTGCAGGCGAAACAGCTGACGCTGCTGCTTGTATCGAAGACTTCAAGGACAGAGTTGCTGAAAGCGTAACAGACATCACAGTTGAATAATTAATTTGTAATACTTATATTTTTCATGTTTACGGGATGGGTAAGCTCCATCCCGTAACACATATTATTAATCTGATTTCTTAGAGAGAGGTGTACTATATGGCATCTGCTGCACAAAGAAATATCCGTTCTATAAGCTATGCAAAATACGGCTATTTCTTTATTTTGCCATTTTTTCTGGTTTATTGCTTTTTTCAGATTTGGCCTCTGATTAATACTTTTATTCTTAGTTTTTACGGAAACGGTCAAAAAGTTGATGACTTTATAGGTCTTGACAACTTCAGAGCATTGCTTTTCGGTACAAGCGTAACAGGCATGGGCCGTACAGCAAAGGCTATTCACGAAACATTTTTACAGAGCCTTGGAAATACATTCATTGTATGGATAGGTAACTTTGTTCCTCAGATTTGTCTGTCTCTTGCACTTGCCGTATGGTTTACTGATTCAAAGCTGAAGATAAGAGGTAAGGGATTCTTCAAGGTTGTAATGTATATGCCTAATATCATTACTGCTGCATCTGTTGCCGCTCTTTATCTTTCACTTTTTGCAGAATCTGAATATGGTAGTGTAAACAACCTTCTTCTGACAGCCGGAATTATTGATGAACCGATTAAGTTCGTAACTGGCTGCTGGCAGTCACGTGGAATGATCATGTTCATTCAGTGCTGGATGTGGTTTGGTAATACTATGATCATGCTTATGTCTGGTATTATGGGTCTTAACCCGTCACTTTTTGAGGCTGCTAATATCGACGGTGCGTCAAGCGGTCAGATTTTCAGAAAGATTACTCTTCCGCTTCTCAGACCAATCATGCTGTATACTCTTGTTACATCTATGATCGGTGGTCTCCAGATGTACGATATTCCGTATCTTTACAAGAAGGGTACACAGAGAAACGAATACACAAGAACTGTTGCCGTGTTCATTTATGAGCATTTCCGTGAGAAGATGCCAAATCCGAACTACGGTTTCTCGGCAGCTGCTTCTGTAATTCTGTTCTTCATCACAATTATTCTTGGTTCCTTCGCATTTGCAATGAATCGTGATAAAGATGAAGCTATGAAGAAGAAAGAAAGAAAAGCTTACGCAAAAGCTTTAAAAGCTAAACAAAAGGGATTGGGAGGTATGGAGATATGAGTTCTGCTAATGGAGCAAAGGATAATTATACTGCAAAGCTCCGTATCAAATCAATTATTTTGTTTGTTGTAATGATACTCCTTACAATCATATGTCTTCTTCCTATATACATATTGATTATTAATGCAACAAGAGCTTCGGCTGATGTTACAAGTGGTGTATCTTTGATTCCTGGCAATTATCTTGCTAAAAACTTCGACACACTGTTCAATCATCCTATGTTTGTTAACTTCAAACCATTAATAGGATTCAGAAACAGTGCTATCATCGCAGGCTGTGCGACTGTATTAAGCGTGTTCTTCTCAGCACTGACCGCTTACGGTCTTGTTGTTTATGACTTCAAGCTCAGAGGACCTGCTTATACATTCATTCTTGCAGTTATGATGGTTCCTATGCAGGTTACATCTGTTGGTTTCTTGCAGTTCATGCTGAAACTTAACCTCGGCGACTCTTACATTCCGCTGATTGTTCCAACAGTTGCCGCCCCTGCTATAGTGTTCTTTATGCGACAGTACCTGAAATCATCGT
>CAMCMW010000090.1 GCA_945876155.1 uncultured Ruminococcus sp.
CTGTGCAATTATCGGATTTATTTTAATGTAGGAGGACGGAACATGAAAAAATTTGCAAAACTTTTTTTACCGGTTCTCTTATGTGTGCTGTGTATGGCTTTTCCGGTAAGCGCCGAAGAATATGACCAGTACGATTTTACATACCCCTATGTGATTGATGATGCAGAACTAATTGACAACGACGAACAGCTTTCAGACCGCCTTAACGATATAGGTGAGAAATACAGTATGGACATCGTTATTGTCACTGTGGACTCTTTAGGCGGCAAAACTGCAACAGCGTTTGCTGATGATTTCTATGACTACAACGGCTATTTTGATGACGGTATTCTTTTCCTTCTCAGCATGGAAAACCGTGACTGGGCTATCTCAACCAAAGGCTACGGCATAACTGCTTTTACCGATTACGGCTGTGACTATATTTTTGACAGCATGAGAGATGAACTGGCTGATGATGATTTTGAAGCAGCATTTGATATTTTTGCAGACCAGTGTGAAATATTCCTTGAACAGGCAGAAAACGGCGAGCCTTTTGATGTAGGTAACACAGTAAAAACAACAGGCAGTTATCTTATCGTTATCGGAGTTGCTGTTGTTGTGGGACTTATTGCCGCACTGATTGTAACACTGATTCTCAAACATCAGCTTACAAGCGTAAACTTCCAGAAAAATGCGGATTCCTACGTGGATAAAAAATCAGTTAAAATCACTCAGAACCAGAATATTTTCCTGTACAAAACTGTCAGCAAAACCAAGAAAGAATCCTCCTCGTCCGGCGGCGGAAGCAGTACTCATACAAGCTCTTCCGGTTCAACTCACGGTGGAAGTTCGGGTAAATTTTAATGTTAAAAGTCACTTTTGATTTAATTAGTCAAAAGTGACTTTTTTTGTCGATTTTCCGGTTGACTTTTAGTCTGTTTAGTGATATAATTAAGAAAGATTATTAAATATTTTTGCTGATATAATTTTACAAAATTAACATTAAAGGACTGGTAAAGATGCTGAATTTATATACTTCAGTTATTTTAATTACGCTTTTACTTTTGAGCATTACAGCAGCTGATATCATATCCAACCGCCTTATTACAAAAGAAACCAAGAAACTATCAATTATTGTATGCATACTGATAGGAAGTGCCACGCTGGGAGAATGCGTAGGTTTTCTCACAAACGGTGCATCAGCTTCATGGATACCTCTTCACACCTTTGCAAAGCTTATAGAATTCTGCGCAACACCAATGATAGGTATTATTATTGCCGTTGCTTACGGAGCAGTAAGAAAGCCTAAAATTGCATTGATTGTTTCAGCAGTTCATGCAGTTGTAGAGTGCATTTCACTTAAATTCGGCTGGATATTCCGGATAGATTCTGAAAATATTTATCATCGTGAAAAATTTTACTGGATATATGTACTGGCTTTTACCGGTTCTTTGATTTTGGGTTTAGTGTGCATTATACGAAATGACCAGAAGTATCACACCCAGACTGACAGTGCGCTGATATTGACCTTTATACTGCTGATTACCGGAATAATTATTCAGTTTATTGATTTTGACATAAGAATTGATTTTTTGTGCGTCACCATAGCAAATCTGATACTTTACAACCGCTATTGCAAAATGATTTTACAGATTGACGCTTTAACACATCTGTTAAACCGCAGGTGCTACGAAACAAGTATCGGCAGTTTAAATTCAGACGCTTTACTGATGTTTTTTGATGTGAACAAATTCAAGCTGGTAAACGATACCTACGGACATTCCGCCGGAGATATATGCCTGCAAAGAATTTCGGCACAGCTGCAGAATGTGTACGGAAAATACGGTAACTGCTATCGAATCGGCGGCGATGAATTCTGTGTTATTCTCAACAAGAATTTTGACAGTGTGGAATCGCTGAACAATAATTTCAAATCGGCAATATTCAAAGAAAAGGAAAAAGATAAAAGAATACCTGATGTTGCCATTGGATACGCTTTTTTTGACGTAAAAAATTCACATATTCAGACGGTTATTGAAAAAGCAGACGCAATGATGTACAAAAACAAACATGCAGCTGAAAACACTGTTACACCGATTTCCGGTTCTCAAAAACAGGCGGCATGGACTATGCACCTTGACTCTGCCGGATTATAAAAAATTATCCCCGTTCACAGGAACGGGGATTTTTATGTTTTTATCAGATGTCGTTTCTGATTATATCATCAAGTGTTTCTCTCTTAACTACTACTCTTGACTCGCCGTCGCTAACAAAAACAACAGCCGGTTTCTGAACTCTGTTATAGTTTGAAGACATTGAGTAGTTGTAAGCACCTGTTGCGCATACCGCAATAATATCTCCCGGTACAGCCTTCTGGAGTGCCATTTCCTCACCGATAAGGTCACCGCTTTCACAGCACTTTCCGGCAATTGTAACAACAGTATCTCTCGGCTCAGACGCCTTGTTTGCCACTACAGCCTCGTATGCCGACTGGTAAAGAGCATATCTCGGATTATCAGTCATACCGCCGTCAATTGAAACGTAGGTTCTGATGTTCGGAATTTCCTTTACTCCGCCGCAGGTGTAAAGAGTAATTCCGGCAGGACCAGCCATAGAACGTCCCGGCTCGATAAGTATAAACGGCTGCTTAACGTTAAGTTCTGCACAGCTTTCCTTTACTGCCGCTGAAACCTTTTCCATGTAAGCCTCGTAAGGTACAGGGTCGTTGTCCTCAGTGTACTTGATACCGAAACCGCCGCCCAGGTTAAGTTCGTCAACCTCGTGACCAGTCTGTGCCTTGATGTCAGCAATGAATTTCAGCATTACCTTTGCAGCCTCTACAAACGGGTCAATGTCAAAAATCTGTGAACCGATATGACAGTGAAGTCCTTTCAGATGTACATTCGGGCAGGAAAGCGCCTTTTTGACTGCCTCCATAGCCTCGCCGGTTTCCAGTGCAAAACCAAATTTGCTGTCTATCTGTCCGGTTCTTACAAAATCATGGGTATGAGCGTCAATGCCCGGCTTGATACGGAACATTATATTTGCCTTTATTCCCTTTTCACCGGAAATTCTGTCAAGTCTTTCAAGTTCAAAAATATTGTCAACAATAATTCTGCCTACCTTATGCTCAACAGCGTATTCAAGCTCCTCGTCAGTCTTGTTGTTGCCGTGGAAACATATCTTTTCGCAGTCACAGCCGGCTTTTACAGCTGTGTAAAGTTCACCGATTGAAACAACGTCCAGACCGATTCCCTCGCTTTTCATTACTCTGCACATTTCCATACAGCAGAACGCCTTGCTTGCATAGCACACAAGTCCCTCACCGCCGTAGTACTTGTCGATACTGTTTTTAAAGCTTCTGCAATGCTCCCTGATAAGAGCCTCGTCCATGACATAGAGAGGTGTGCCATACTGCTTTGCCAGTTCAACAGTGTCAGCTCCGCCGGCTGTGAGGTGTCCTTTTTCGTTTACCCCAAGATTTTCGGATACAAACATCTTCAACATTCCTTTCCTATTCGGACTCTTCGTCCTCATTTGCAATATCCTCAATAATATTCCTTACTTCTTCAACACCCTCAAAGGTCTGAGAGGAAAAAGGAATAATATGAATATCGTTAAAATACGGTATCTCCGTTTCAAACGCTTTCATGCGCTCGGCTCTTGCCATTGTTTTAAGCTTGTCAGCCTTGGTCAGGATAATGACAAAAGGCAGCTCCGACTCGATAAGATAATTTATCATGTGGATATCGTCCGCTGATGGCGCATGACGCATATCTATCAGCAGAAAAACCAATCTCAAATCCCTGTCAGCGTTAAGATATCCCTCAATAAGCTCCGCCCAGCGGTTTTTTTCTGACTTTGCCACTTTGGCATAACCGTAACCCGGCAGGTCAACAAAAAACACGTTTTCCAGACCGTAAAAATTTATCGTAGCAGTTTTTCCGGGAACAGAGCTAACTCTTGCAAGATTTTTCCTGTTGAAAATCTTATTTATAAGAGTGGATTTGCCAACATTCGACCTGCCTGCAAAGGCAATTTCTATGCGGCTGCACTCCGGAATCTGAGAAAAAGTACCGTATGAGGCGTAAAATTCAGCCTTATTATAGTTCATTCTATCTCTCCTTTAAGAAGTTACAGTCACACTGTCTTTGCACAGCGCAGTGTCAAGGACTGTTTCCAGCTCCGAAGCGTAGACAAATTCCAGTGATGACTTAACAACATCATCTATCTCGTCAATGTCACTCCTGTTAGCCTCCGGAACAATGACAGTTTTCAGTCCTGCCTTGTATGCCGCCATGGTTTTCTCACGCAGTCCTCCGATAGGCAGAACCTTTCCGTGGAGGGTTATCTCCCCTGTCATGGCAACGTCGCTCCTTACCGGCATTCCTGACAGTGCAGAAACAAGTGCTGTTGTCATGGTAACTCCGGCAGACGGACCGTCTTTAGGCACTGCTCCCTCCGGTGCGTGAATGTGGATATCATTTTCCTTGTAAAAGTCTTTGGAGATATTATATTTGTCTGCAACACTTCTTACGTAGCTTACAGCAATTTTTGCGCTTTCTTTCATAACATCGCCAAGAGAACCGGTGGTTTCGATATTGCCCTTGCCGTCAAGCACCAGTACTTCCAGCGGCATAAGCACACCGCCCACAGATGTCCATGCAAGACCGTTTACAACGCCGATTTCATTATTCTCAGCCTTTTCGTCAGGGAGATATTTTCTTGCGCCGAGATAGGATTTCAGGTTCTTTTCAGTAAAGGTCACCTTTTTGGCGTCGCCGGAAACGATTTCTTTTGCTGCCTTTCTGCAAAGTGAGGCTATAACTCTTTCAAGATTTCTTACGCCGGATTCTTTGGTGTAGTAATCAATAAGTTCATACACAACGCCGTCGCTGATTTTTATCTGCGTACCTTTAAGACCGTGCTTTTTTACCTGTTTCGGAATAAGGTGTTCCTTTGCAATGTGGAACTTTTCCTCTCTTGTATAGCTTGTCAGTTCAATAAGCTCCATTCTGTCAAGCAGCGGCGCAGGAATGGTGTCCGTTGTATTCGCCGTTGTCACGAACATAACCTTGCTTAAATCAAATGGTATTTCAATGTAGTGGTCACGGAATTCCTTGTTCTGTTCGCTGTCAAGTACTTCCAGCATAGCAGACGCCGGGTCACCTCTGAAATCATTGCCCATTTTGTCTATCTCATCAAACAGTATAAGGGGATTGTTTGTTCCCGCAATCTTCATAGCGTTCATGATTCTTCCGGGCATTGAACCTACGTAAGTCTTTCTGTGACCTCTGATATCAGACTCATCACGGACGCCGCCCAGTGAAACCCTGACATAATTTCTGCCTAAAGACTTCGCAATTGAACGTCCGATAGAGGTTTTACCCACACCGGGAGGGCCTACAAGACAGATTATCTGTCCGGTGACATCAGGCATAAGACCGTGTACTGCTATGCTTTCAAGTATTCTGTCCTTGACCTTTTTCATGCCGTAGTGGTCTTTGTCAAGGATTTTAGCAGCCTTTTTTATATCAAGCTTGTTTTTGGTGGACTTGTTCCACGGCAGTTCAAGGACTGTATCAAGATAGTTTCTGGTAACAAATGCCTCCTGTGATGAGGACGGCATTTTCAGCAGTCTTTCAGCCTCCTTGATAAGCTTTTCGGTATTATCCTCTGAAAGATGGAGCGCATGAATCCTGTCCATATAGTCATACGCCTCTTCCTGACCCTCGTCCTCGCCCAGTTCTGAGGAAATGACTCTCATCTGTTCTCTGAGGTAGTATTCACGCTGATTCTGGTCAATATTTTCCCTGACCTCGTCCTGTATCTGCTTTTCAAGCTCTAAAACCTCGACTTCGTGTACAAGTCCAACATAAAGCATTCCAAGACGCCTGATTATATTTGATTCCTCAAGCATTTCCTGCTTTTCGGGAAATTCAAGGTTCATATTATAAGCTATATTCTCAAACAGCTTGTACGGGTCGTTCTGACAGAGAATGGACGCCGCCAGCTCTCTCGGCATTCTCGGAACAAGTTCGCTGTAACGCTCAAACGTGTCCTTGATAGAACGCATTATTGCCGTTTCCTCAACAGGGTCTGGCTTATAGCGGCTGTAATTCGGGAGTTTTCTGACGGAGCATTTTATCATTCCGTCCTCTTCCTTAAAGCCGGTTATCTTCGCTCTGTAAATACCCTCAACAAGCACTCTCATAACATTGTCGGGGGTTTTAAGCGTCTGTCTGATTTCGGCAACGACACCGATTTTATATAAATCTTCCTCTTTTGGATTTTCAACATAAACATCTTTCTGTGCTGTCAGAAAAATCATACGGTCTTTTTTTACCGACTCCTCAACAGCCTTGACTGAAGTTTCCCTTGCAACATCAAAATGCATAATCAGTCCCGGAAAGCAGACAAGTCCTCTCATTGCAACTGCCGGCATATAAACTTTTTCATCATTCAATATTTCTTCCATAATATATTTACTGATACCCGGAT
>CAMCMW010000091.1 GCA_945876155.1 uncultured Ruminococcus sp.
GCTCCGGCGGTGAAAACTGCTACTTTTTAAGTTTTTCTAACTCCTCAATTACTGCGTATATCCTGTCATTTGTGTCCCTGACAGCAAGTTCAGCGGCATTCACTGACATTGAATCAAGCTTATGCCTGTTTTCGTAAAGGTCTTTTACTGTTTTTATCATAAGTTCATTTGTAACGTTTTTCTGCTCTATCACAATAGCAGCTCCGGCTTTCCCAAGAACGTTTGCATTATGGAACTGGTGATTTCCTGCAACAATCGGTGACGGTATCAGAATCGACGCCTTTCCGGCTGCCTCAAGCTCTGCTAATGTTGACGCTCCGGCACGGCATATAACCAAATCAGCCGCCGCAAGACAGGTATCCATATCGTTTATATACTCGGTGATACGCAGACGATTGCTTTTCATTGGTATGCCTTTTTTTGTCATTGCCGCCGGAAATGTATCCTTACCCATTCCACCGTAGCCATGAATATGGTTTATTTTCAGACCGTTTTTGGTGTGCCATTCGATGACTGCGTTCATCGTATCATTTATGCACCCAGCCCCCAGACTGCCTCCAAAGGACAGTATGCACATTTCGTCATCAAAGCCAAGTTCTCTCCTTGCCTGTGCCTTAGACTTTGATGCGATACCGTCTCTTACCGGAAGTCCGGTTATTGTGTAGTTAACGCTGTTGTCCATATAGTCAAGTGCTTCCTTGACGGTCAGCATTACCTTGTCAACCTCTTTGGCAAGAATCTTGTTGGTAACGCCCGGATATGCGTTCTGTTCATGGATTGCCGTTGCAACACCCATTTTTGCAGCCATTCTGATAACTGGTCCGCTTACATATCCGCCTGTACCAATTGCAATATCCGGCTGAAACTCCTTGATTATCTGCTTTGCTCTCGAACCGGACGTTGCAAGATAGCAAAGTGCCTGAACATTTCTCTTTATATTTTTCAGTGTCAGCTTACGCTGAAAGCCAGCTACCTTTATCGGTGCAAACTTATATCCAGCCTGTGGAATAAGCCTTGCCTCCATACCGTTTGGAGTACCGGCAAAGAGAAATTCCGTATCAGGCTTATGTTCTTTTATAATCGAGGCTATTGCAAGGGCAGGATTGATGTGTCCGCCTGTACCGCCTCCGGCAAGTAAAACCTTCATAAAACCAAAATCCTTTCAAATCAAGATTCCATTGACGCCTGTCTTGAAACATTGAGTATAACGCCCATTTCGGCAAGCTGCATTACAAGAGCAGTACCACCGTAGCTGAAAAACGGCAGACTGATACCAGTATTAGGTATGAGATTGCTTACAACAGCAATATTTAAAAATGCCTGTATTCCTATCTGGACTGTAATACCGATAGTCAACAGCATACCGAACTTATCGTTTGCCTTTGACGCTATAAAAAATCCTCTTATTACAAGAAGTGCAAACAGCAGAATTATTGTTACTGCCCCTACAAAACCCAGTTCTTCACAGACAATGGCGAAAACGAAGTCGTTCTGGGTTTCCGGCAGGTACATGAATTTCTGTCTTGATTCTCCCAGTCCCAGACCGAAAGGTCCCCCCGAACCAATGGCGATCAGTGACTGACAGGTCTGCCATGTTGCGTCATTTGCATCAGAAAACGGGTCAAGCCATGACTGGAATCGTTTTGAAAAGTAAGTAAAACCTTCATCACCCATACTTTTCCATAATACAAGTGCTGCAATTCCTGCAACACCTACCAATATAAGAATACCTATATGTTTCCAGCGGACTCCCCCGACAAACATCAGTGAAACAGCAACTGCACAGATGAGGAGTGTACATGAAAGGTGGGGCTGCTGCATAAGAATCAGAACTACAACAACAAGAAGTATTCCAAAAGGAAGTATGCCAACTACAAACTTGTTCATTCTGTTATAATTCTTAACTATAAGATAAGAAAAAAGAATAATTATGGCAAATTTCATAAGCTCCGACGGCTGAAACTCAATTCCCAGATTAAGCCATCTTGTAGCACCGTTATGAGTGATACCCAGCGGTGTAAAGACAAGCAGCAGCATAACAAGGCACAACACATAAAGCCCTATGGCTATCTTCGGACTGCTGAAATGGTGATAGTCAAAATATGAGAAAAAAAGCAGTGCAACAAGTCCGATTGCTGCCATAACAGTCTGCTTGACTGCATAGCCCGTTCCGCTTTCTCCTCCGCTTTCGTTCAGCGCCCACGCATAGCTGGCAGAAAACATCATAACAATTCCGATTACAAGAAGAGTCATTACAATAAGGAAAAATGTCAGATCCATGATTCCTCTTGAAAACAAAGGATTGATTTTTCGCTTTGCTTTTTTTCTTGCCGGATTCACTCCGCTCTGTATTGCGGACGCACCGACGCCGTAGTTTCCAGACAAAATCTGCTCCTCCTTTATTTTACATGACTGACAGTACTCCTAAAACTGAAAAAACAATTGCCGCAAGCGAGAATGTTATAACAATTTTATACTCGCTGAATCCGCACATTTCAAAGTGATGATGAATAGGCGACATCTTGAAAATTCTCTTTCCCTTGCCCTTTTCACCAGTCTTTTTGTAATGCTGTCTTGCAGTGAACTTGAAATATGAAACCTGTATCACAACTGACAGTGCCTCAAGAATGTAAACCAGTCCGACTACGACAATCATCAGATGCTGGTGAGTTGTAAGACCGACTGCTACAAACGCACCGCCGAGATACATTGAACCGGTATCCCCCATAAAGCACTTAGCCGGGTGGAGATTCCAGATAAGAAATCCCAGACAGCCTCCTGCAACAGCTGATGCGTAAATTGAAATTTCGTATGATTTAAGTATACCGCAGATTGACGACATTGCAAGCATTGTAATAAATGTTACCGAGCCGCAAAGTCCGTCAACACCGTCTGTGAGATTGACTGCATTTGATACATAGATGATAAAAAGTATCATTATCGGATAATAGAAAATTCCGAAGTCAATGTCAAAGAAGATAAAATCAATCTTTGTGGACTTGTCACCTAAAGCGTAAAGCATTGCCAAAAATCCAGCCGCAAGTACAAACTGCATTACCATTTTCTGTTTTGGATTCAGTCCGAGATTCTGCTTTTTTACTGCTTTGATGTAATCGTCAAGAAAACCGATTCCGGAAAACAGTACTGAAAAAATAATGCAGGAAAGAAGTCTTATAGCATTGTTTCCGGCGGTCTTTTCAGTAAGGTCAATCATGCTGTCAGACTTGAAAAGCAGATATCCCACAATCGTTGCAACAACACTGCTGATTATAAACATGAAACCGCCCATAATTGGTGTTCCCTGCTTTGACTTGTGCCATGCCGGACCTATTTCAAGAATTGTCTGTCCGAAATGAATTTTTTTAAGAAACGGTATTAAAACTATACCAATAATTGCCGCCAGTGCAAAAGATAATAAAGCGACTGCGGCTGTTATCCAATATGACATCATTCACCCTCCTTATCAAACAGGCTGTCTATTACCTCTTCAAGCTTCATACCACGGCTTGCCTTGAACAGTATCACATCGCCGTCCTTTATGTATGACCTTATCATTTCTGTAAGCTTTTGTTTGTTATCCGTAAATTCACTGTCGATACCGCTTTTCTTTGTGATAAACTCAGAGTCTTTTCCGTAGCAGAAAAGCATATCCGGTTTAGTATCGTGAACATATTCTCCCACAAGGCTATGCAGTTTTTCAGACGCCTCGCCAAGCTCCAGCATATCCCCTAAAACGGCAATTTTTCTGCCCTGGGTCTTCATTCCGGCAAGTACGCCCAATGACGCTTTCATGGAGTCAGGACTTGCGTTGTAGCAGTCGATTATAACGGTAACGCCGCCATTTTTGACAATGTTCTGGCGCATACCGTCCGGCTGATACTTTTTCAGTGCTGAAACAATTTCTGCTTCGCTCATTCCGGCAATTGTTCCTACACAGAAAGCCGCAAGAGCATTCAAGACATTGTGTCTGCCAACGCATGGTATTTCAGCCTTACAGCTTTTTCCGTTATAGTTTACGGTAAATGCAGCAGCACCGTCTGTTTCCTGAATATCAGTTCCTCTGAAATCACAGTTTTCGTTGTCAATGCCGAAAAGGTAAACCGGGCGCTGTGCCGAAAGCTTATCCTTTAACGGTGCAAGATGTGAGTCGTCACCGTTGACAGCAAGGGGTGCATTTTCAGCCATACCGTCAAGTATTTCAAGCTTTGCCTGTAAGATACCCTCCTGTGTTTTCAGGTTTTCAATATGGGAAAAACCGATATTTGTTATAACACCGATAGTTGGCGCAGCCGTCTTTGAAAGCCTTGATATCTCACCGAAATCAGACATTCCCATTTCAATAACTGCCGCCTCGTGAGTGCTGTCCATTGTAAACAGCGTTTTCGGCAGTCCTATTTCGTTGTTAAGATTGCCCTTGGTTTTAAGGCAGTGAAACCTTTCAGACAGCACAAGTGCAATCATTTCCTTTGTGGTAGTTTTTCCCACACTTCCGGTAACGCCCACAAGAACAGGGGTAAACTTTCTTCTGTAGTGTCCGGCAAGTTCAAGGTACGCCTTTCTTGTGTTTTCCACAATAACGCACGGACAGCCCTCAACTGCCTTTTCTGACAATGCTGCCGCAGCACCAGATTCAATCGCTTTGGGAATAAAATCGTGACCGTCAAACCTCTCGCCCTTAATAGCCACGAACAGACAGCCCTCCGGCAGATTTCTGGTGTCAGTTGATATTTCAGTAATTTCCATTTCTGCCGGACATGACGCTCCCAGCGCACCGGCAATTTCAGATAACATTAATTTTTCCATCAGTCAATCAGTTTCAGTCCCTCTGAAACTATCTCTCTTTCATCAAAATGTATATGCTCATTTCCGGACAGTACCTGATAATCCTCATGTCCCTTTCCGGCAAGCACGATTATATCGCCCTTTTCAGCAATTTTCAGCGAATGATAAATCGCCTCAGTTCTGTCAACCACAACGTCAAAGGGTATTTCTTTTCCTGTAAGTCCGGCAAGAATATCGTCAATGATAGCCTCCGGAATCTCATCTCTCGGGTTGTCAGAAGTGATAATCAGTCTATCGGCATACTTAGCCGCAGCCATTGCCATAAGCGGACGCTTTTTGGAATCCCTGTTTCCTCCGCAGCCGAAAAGACAAATCAGTCTGCCCTCTGTGTATTCCCTTACGCTTGAAAGAATATTTTCAATTGCGTCGGGGGTGTGGGCATAGTCGCAGATAACGGTAAAATCTCTGCCGGTAGGTATTATCTCACATCTTCCCTTAACGCCCTTGTACTCGCCCACAGCTTTAAGAATATCAGCCATATCCAGTCCAAGCTTGACGCATACACTCATAGCCGCCATTACGTTGAATACATTGAACATACCAATCATTTTTGTTACAACGTGTTCTGACTGGTTTCCGCAATGGTAATCAAACTCAGTTCCGTTTGCCTTTATACTAACATTATCGGCATAGAAATCCGCTTTATTCCCTACCCCGCAGGTATATTTACGGCAGTTTATTTCTTCATAAAGTCGTTTGCCGTATTCATCATCAGTATTGATTATGACGTCGTCACACTGGTCAAACATCATTTTCTTTGCCTGATAATAATTTTCCATAGTTTTATGATAATCAAGGTGATCCTGGGTCAGATTGGTAAATACCCCAACTTTAAAATGCGTAGGTCCGATTCTGTACTGCACCAGACCGAACGAGGAAACTTCCATAACTGCATACTTACAGCCTGCCTTTACCATTTTGTCAAGCAGTGCCATATAATCAAACGCCATAGGAGTTGTGTTGTCGGTATGGACAGCCTCGTCGCCTATTTCATTTCTGATAGTTCCGATAAGACCGGTCTTGATACCGCAGGACATCAGAATATTTTTTATGACGTTTGTTATTGTGGTTTTGCCGTTTGTACCGGTAACACCGATTATATCAAGCTTTTTTTCCGGGTGGTCAAACCACGCCGCACAAAGCTCACCGTAAAACTTTCTTGAATTTTCAGTAATTATCTGCCTGTCGCCAAGACCTAAATCATGCTCAGCTACAACAAGCGCCGCACCCTTTTCAAGCATTTTTTCCGCAGCGCTGTGACCGTCAAAGGACGCTCCCTTTACGCACACGAAAATACAGTCCTTTTCGACCTTTGACGTATTATCGGTAATACCGCTTATTTCAATATCGTCCAGCGCCGTTTCGGCTATTCCTTCAATCAGCTTATAAAGTTTCATATATTTCCACCGCCTGTAAAATTATAGTGAACGACAAAATAGATTTGTCTTTCACTATAATTGTTTAATTAATATTGCCTTGCACATCCGTTCCCTACGGTCACTCCGTGCATATCGGCTAA
>CAMCMW010000092.1 GCA_945876155.1 uncultured Ruminococcus sp.
CGAATCAGCCATAGGTTTCAGATAGCTGTTTACCGCATTCATACTCATGCGCATCAGATCATCTGAATTTTGATTAAGCCTTTTTAAATCTTCTGATAACTCTATGATGAATTTTTCAGCAGTTTCAATCATAGATCTTCTTTCCTGCATAATGTCATTCACCAAAATGTGGTATGTATCCGGATCTGATTCAAGAAATGTTTCCTTGGCATCTTTCAATTCAAGCATTGACTGTTCCTTGGCGTCATCCTGAATTTTTTTGTATGCCTTCATCTTTTCCAGTACTAAATCATTTGCCTTACCACGCAATTCCAAAGACATTTGTCCAATGCTGTTAACAATATCACGTGATGCAGATGCAAGTTCAATCTGATAATTCTTAATCGCCTCAACCAATCTGTCTCTGCGGGCATCCTCTTGTTCTGCAATCATATTATCAATTTCAGCATTCCATTTTCTTTGCTCAGCTTGTAAGCGTGCAGCATCTTCTTCTCGTTGAGCATCAAGCCGTGTTTCTAATTCACTGCGTTCTGCTTCAATCTGAGCTTGCTGTTGTACTGATTGCATATCTCTTTTGTGATTCCATTTTTTCAGAGGTTCGCCAATCCAATCGCAAATAGATTCTACCGGTTTATAAATAATATCATCTAATTTATCAAACATGTCCAGAAATGCCATTATTTTACCCTCCGCTTTTTTAGCATTTTCTACCAATCGTTTAAAATGCTCTTTGTGTTTTTTTAAATTCACCTTTAACTGATTACTGCGTTCTTCCCAATCGTCAGAAAATTGAATCATCTGTTCAAGCACCTTTTGCTGAGATCTGATTAATTCCGGAGCAGCTGTTTTTGCTAAACCAGAAGAGTTTTCCAATTCTGCCATAAATGAAGAAAAGTATTCTGCAAAAAACAACGTAATATCTCTTTGTTCATCTTTTGAAAATTCATCATCATGGTGCTTCAAATATTCTGCCAATGCACACCAATGGCTATCCAGCCATTCCATTTCGTAAGCCTGAAAACACAAATTTCTGACATTTTCCGATTCAGATTCGTGTAAGCCGTTGTAAATTGTTGAATAGTGCTCTTTTGAGTCTTTGTTTAACTTTGCTCTTTGTTCTTTCATTATTTTAAGTGAAAGTCTCACATATGTCCTGTAATCCTGCTCAAATCGCATTCATTCACACCACCCCCATAGCCTGCTGCAAAGCACTTTTGAATTCATCTAAATTTTTGGTTACATAGTGCTCAATAAGTGCCTCGCTGATTTTAAAACTTTTTTCCATATTTGCATGTAATTTTTCTAACCATTGCGCCCGAATTTCAGGAGATACTTCATCAATCTGCATTTCTTTCTGAATTTCAGGCAATCTCTCTGTATAGAAAACAATTCGTTCATCACGTAAATTCTTCATCATCATTTCGATTTCCTGAATTTCATCTTTATACCGTTTAAGCAAGTCCATATAACTCTTTTCATACGCAATCAATGAGTCCGCATTATTAACTTTTTTCGCCGAAGGAACTTTTTTAAAGTCATCAAATGATCCCATAATTTCATCCTCATATATAAATCAGAATATCACTATTACTGAAACTGATTTTACGAATTTTTACAAAGCATGACTGTTTACATAATTCTAACGCATAACTGCGAATAGCATCATAAAATTCATCACCTTTTTTTACAATAAAGAAATTTTGTTTACAACTATTTTGTTGTAATTTTACTTTGCGAAAGTTTAAAATATTCAATATACTATTCTCTGGAGAATTATTCTGACTCATATTACTTTTTTGATTTTTAGCAGAATCAGAACCGATACTATTACTATTAATGCTACTGCGGCTCCGATTAAACAACCCTTTTTTGATTCCTTCGTTTTTTTTTGAGCCGGTTTCTGTTCAGGTTCTTCAGCCGTTCTTTTAATTGTAATTTCTCCACTATTTTGTGATTTCATATTATTTCCGTTTAACAGGCTGCCCTGTGGTTTGGGAGTACTTACCGGATTTGACTTCAATCCTCTGTACAGCTGTTCATCTACAGCTGCATTTTTAAAATTTAAAGAATCCCACTCTCTTCTGTTTCGTATTTCGGTAATAAACGAATCATCGTTTCCACTGAAAATAGAATTAAAAAAGTAATCCAGTGTCTGCTGTTCGTGTGATGAATAGTTTGTTATCACGCTTCGATTACCAAACGCTTCTTTTTGCGGAACAAATGAACCTATATATCTTTTTTCCGAAATATCAATGCTCGGCGAATCAACTTCCTCCGAATGTGTTTCAGTTTCACTGAACCACTGATGCTTTAAATACTGCAAATAAATCTCCCAGTATTTTTCTAAAGAAATATCCGGAATAACCCCTTTCCTGACTTCT
The DNA here is from genome assembly GCA_945876155.1 of uncultured Ruminococcus sp. Taxonomy (GTDB): domain Bacteria; phylum Bacillota; class Clostridia; order Oscillospirales; family Ruminococcaceae; genus Porcipelethomonas. Next base: position 2,382 of record CAMCMW010000092.1, read on the forward strand.
GATTTAGGAATAGCAATTCCAATGAAGCAGGCAATATTTCTTCCTTTACAATCTCTCAGGTATTCTTCAATATCTGAATAATTTTGCATAATTCCGATAGTTGATGCTTTTATATTATCAATTAATCTTGACGATATACAGGCAATTCCACCGCATACACAGTAATCATCAACTGAAAAAGCGGTATAGCGGATTCCCTGAACCAAGTCCAGATCATCAATCGTATTTTTTACATATTTCAAAGCAAGCCGCCAATTCAAATCTTTTGGTCTTGCTAAAAAATCGGGAACAAAATCGAAATTCTTTGTTCTGCTGTAAATAAGCGGATATCCTTTCATGTTAATGCTCCTTCCTATAACTCAAAGCTTTCAGCCGCATCAAATTCCTTTTCAATTCCGTCTTCAAACATTTTGAAATGAACGCTATCTCTCAGCAATTGTGAGGAAACTGCATTCATCAGTTTCTTATAATGTGCAAGTAAATCACGATTCGACTTAATTGTTTCATTAGCAGTTGCAATTTGCCTTTTACAATAATCCACATTACTCTCATCGCAAAGTATGCGGTCTAAAAACCCCCAGCCGGTCTTATTTCTTTCATTATAAATTTCACTTTGATTTTGTGATATTCTACTCTGATTTTTCTGTTCTTCGATTAAAATCTCATTTTTAAGCGCAAAACAAAAATTCATAAAAGTATGATATATACCGATAAAGAAAGGAATGTGCATATACATAGGGTCAACTTCACCGCTATAATCATTGTCAGCTATATCTTTTCCCAATGACACCATTGTAACATAAAAACGAATTCCCTTTACCATTAAGAAATCAAAACATTCCTTCATTATTATTGGAATATCATCATTGTTGACATATTCTGCACACATATCCGCTTTGGTAATTACAAAGACTATTGGCAGCATCTCTCCCTGATGACTTTCAGAATAATCCATAAGAAAAGCATTTATTCTCCTTACATTCTTTCTTAATGCCTTTATTCTGGATTCATTACCTTCGCTGCAAAGCAATTCACCGTCAAGAAACACGTACAAAACAGGGGATTGATCAATTGATTCAAGCAACATTCTATAAACTTCAGCATCATTATTTTCCCTTGCAGCCAGTGCAGCACCGCCATAGTCTATCCAATTAAATGTCATAACATCCTGCAGAGCATATTTTAGTTTAAATTCATAATCTGATAAATCTGCCAATCCAGTACCTGCCGGAAATCTTTCATGTCCCGATATATCATCTAGCTGGTCCATCCAATCTTCCAGTCTTCTCACATACTCAGAGCCAGCTTTTAAGGAAAAACCTTTATAACCTGTAATCATCTGATAGTACATTCCAAGTACATAACAGGTCTTTCCACTTCCTGACATTCCAAGCGCTGTAAATCTTGTATTATTATTTGCCATTATTTTTCTCCTTTGCTTTAGTATCAAAAAAATGAACAAGCTCATCTTTGAATCTTATTTGCTTTTTGATATTAAGTTTCTTATCCGTTTTTTTATCAAGTGATACTCCATAACCTATTGATACAAGCAGCCAGATTATAAAACCAACTGATATAAGCAGACCGTTTTCTCCGGATAACGCACATAAATTTATTAATCCGCCTAAAGAACATATTCCGAAAAAAACACGTGCAATTTTATTTTTTATTCCGATTGCTAATGCAATATAAAAAGCTAAAGCAATCATTCCAACGGCAACATCTGCAAATCCGACATTAATAATCAAATAAATCAGGAATAATGCAATAAGGAACAAATCAAGTACTATTGCTAACGTCACAAATTTATTGCTTCCACCAATTTCTATTGTCGATTTGTCATACTGATAATTGATTTTATCGAATCCTTTTATCATTAACTTTTTATTATTATCAATCAGGCATTGAACACATGTGCCCAGATATTTTAAGCCTATATCTTCAGTTACCTGATAAATGCTGCTTTCCGACGATACTTTTGAATATCTTTTAAAATTATTCATGTAAAATAATGAAAGTAACGCAAGTCCGGCTGATCTTGTATATAATGTATCACTCAGCATTATCATTGATGATAAATTCTGAGCAGGTAATCCTTCAAATGATGCCATGATAACTTCTTTGATACTTTCAGAATCAAATGTGTTAACAATTTTTCTGGCTTTTGTTACAATAAAAAACAATTTAGGAGCTTTCTCTCCATGCTTATCAGCATAATCTGATATGTAAGGAAAAATAATTCTTGTGATTTTTCTTTTAATTTTACCTATAATTTCATCTTTATTTTCTTCGCTGAAACATTCTCCGTCAATTAAAATAATCCACATATTTGAAGAATTAAAATATTTCCTTAATTCGAAATTGTCTTTTTCATGCGATTTAAGTAAATTTCCATTGTAATCACATATTGAAAAATTCCACTGAATATTTTCGTATGCTTTCAGCATATATGTATTAATACTATTTTCTCCAAATGCTCTTGCAGAATTCTGACAAGTAATTGTTATTTTAGGAGAAAATGAATTAATATCTTTAATTGCCTCTGAAATAAAATTTGTTTTTCCTGAACCGGATATTCCTAATAAAGCAATATTCTCTGTCATAATAAAACATCCTTGTTTTTAAGCATTTTTCAACCAGTTATAGTTGTTAAAATTTAAGGTTTAACTGATTTAATCTAACTACCTTCTATACATATCCTTTTCTTTTATATTCACCGATAACTGAAAAGGCGGTTTCTTTCTCCCACTCGCAATACACTCCGGACAAGGACTCGTTTTACACTTTACCTCGCCCAGTTTATACGGACATTTTATACATTTCACAAGGTTTTTCATATCAGTATCCACCTTTCAAATACATAATTTCATGACAGCAACACATAGTAGTGATATACTATTTACACTTGAAACAGTAATTTCGCAAATTTCAGTAATTACAGTAAAACACGCTATAATCACCGCATTACAGCCCTTTTGCATATTCTCATGACAAGATTTCTGACGGCTCATAAGCTTTAAGCCGCAGGTCTTATCATACTCATACATTCCGTCTTGCGCTCCATTGATGAATGAACATACCGGTTAAGAGTGGTTTCAACGGCAGAATGTCCTAAAATCTCAGATAAGGTTTTCACATCAAAGCCAAGTCCAATGCAGTTTGTTGCAAACATATGCCTAAGACTATGGTAGTTGACCGACGGTAATTCTGCTTTTTTGAGTATTGATTTGAACCGGTTCTGCATAGTTCTCGGCTCAGTAACCCTGGTACTGCCAGACAATACATAAACCTCCGGACCACTTCTGAACTTCTTCAGCAGTTCCATAAGAAACACCGGAACAGGAATTGAACGCAGAGAAGTACGGCTCTTTGGTGTATCCACAATAAGCTTAGTCGAATTGACGCACTGAATACGCTGAACCGTCCGGCTGACGGTAAGAACATTTTTATTGAAATCAATATCCGACCATTTAAGTCCACAGACCTCCCCGACACGAAGTCCGGTGTACAAGCTGAGCATAACACAAAGAGATGTGCGGTCAGTATGATTTGTCAGATATTCACACAGCCGTTTTTGCTGTATTTCCGAAAGCAGACACATTTCCGATTTTGTCTTTTTAGGTAAAATCACATTCTCAATGGGATTGCGAAATCCATGTGTCCTGGAAGTATACTTAGCCATAGATTTGAACACAACGACAATATCAGACACATATTTTGCTGAAAGACCGCTTTGCAGTTTCTTTTCAATAAAGCTGTGCAGCATTGCAGTTGTCAGATTTTCATATCTGATTCCGCCGAACTTCGGAAGAATATGCTTGTCAGCTTTCATACGGTAATTTGCAAAAGTTGACGCTTTAACTCTTATTTTCACTGCAGACAACCACTCTTCAAAAAGTTCCTTTACCGTCAGTCTGCCCAACTCTTTATGAATTTCGGGAGCA
>CAMCMW010000093.1 GCA_945876155.1 uncultured Ruminococcus sp.
CAAGTCTGGAAAGTGTGACAATTGAAGAGGGTGTTGGATATATTTACGAATATGCGTTCTGCAGCTGCGAAAGTCTGAAAGAAATTACAATTCCGAAAAGTGTTAGAAGTATTGGTAACAGTGCATTTGCCGGTCGTATGACACTTGAATCCATAACTATCTTAAATCCTGAGTGTGGATTTTATGATGACGAGTATACTATTTACGAAGATGCTGTAATTCACGGCTATGCTGATTCCACAGCCCAGACTTACGCTGAAAAGTACAACAGAGACTTTAAGGTAATTGAAGAAGAACCTATAGTTACAACTCCGGCGGTAACAACAGCAGTTACAACAACTACTACAACAACAGTTACAACAACTACAGTTCCGGCTGCAACAACAACAGTTCCTGTAACAACAGCCCCAGTCACCACAACAGTCCCAGTGGTACAGGGGGACATCTCCGGCAACGGTGCTATCGACCTCTACGACGCAATCGAGATATGCAGAAACATCATGGGCATGAGGACATTCACAGAGGAAGAAAAGGCAGTTGCTGATTTTAACGGCGACGGTGCTGTGAACCTTTATGACGCAATTGAAATTGCAAAGTATATCATGAGTAAATTATAATTCTACAGGACGTTCTTCGGAGCGTCCTTTTATTTTTGTAAAAAGCATGGTGTTTTCATGAAAAATCTGCTATAATAATAAGGAAAGAAAAATACGGTGAGCCGTATACCGGAAAGGCGGCGACGGAGAGAACATGAAATTACTTGCAATTGACGGAAACAGTATTCTGAACCGTGCGTATTACGGCATAAGACTGCTTACAAATAAAAACGGCGTGTACACAAACGCAATTTTCGGCTTTATGAACATATACTTCAAGAACGTTGAGGAGGTTCAGCCGGACTGCGTTGCTGTTGCCTTTGATTTGAAAGCGCCCACATTCCGCCATAAAGCGGCAGATTTTTACAAGGCAAACAGAAAGGGTATGCCGGAGGAACTGGCTCAGCAGCTGCCCCTTGTAAAGGAACTGTTGACCTGTATGGGGGTAAAAATCGTGGAGTGTGAGGGGTACGAGGCGGACGATGTTCTGGGTACACTATCGAAAGCCTGCGCCGACAGCGGAAACGAGTGCTATATCGTGACAGGGGATAAGGACAGCTTGCAGCTTGTGAATGATAAGGTGACAGTCCGGCTTGCGACCACAAAGGAAACCGTGATATATACCCCCGAAAAGTTTGAGGAGGATTACGGCTTTGAACCGATACACCTGATAGACCTGAAAGCCCTTATGGGGGATAGTTCGGACAATATCCCCGGTGTGGCAGGTGTCGGACAGAAAACCGCCGGCAAGCTTATTTCAGAGTGGAAGACAATCGAAAATCTCTACGAGAATTTAGACAGCGCCGGACTGACCAAAAGCGTTTACAACAAGCTGGTAAATGGGAAGGAATCGGCTGAACAGAGCAAGTGGCTTGCAACTATCTGCCTTGATGCGCCTGTTGAAACGGACATCAGCAAGTACATTCCGGCGGAGCGTGACAGCGAAAAACTCAGTGAACTGCTGACGGAGCTGGAAATGTCCAAACTCCTCCAGAAGTTGAATCTTCAACCGTCTGAGAAAAAGGCGGCGGAAAAGACGGTTAAGGCGGCTGAGATTGAGGCAGTGCAGAAGGAAATTGACGGAGAAATACTGGAAAAATTTGAAAAAAGTGATAGTCTGTATTGCATTTACCGTGAAGGTGTTTTGCAGGTGTTTGAGAAGAACAGTGACGGTCAGTGTAATATATATACCACGTCAGATAATGATTATATCGTAAGACTGCTTTCATGCAGTGCAAAAAAGTACACATTCGGTGCAAAACCTATGTACCGCCTTTGCTTTGCCGGTGGAAAAAACCTTGCGGATATGGCGTTTGACGGCGAAATTGCGGCGTATCTCCTTGACCCGTCCTCCTCTGAGTACAGCGTGGAAAAGCTTTGTTTCCGCTACGATTCGCCCTATTACAAGTCGGCTGGGGAATGGGCGGATATTGCAAGTCTGCCGGAGCTTTGCGGTGCGCTGAAAAAGGAAATTGAGGCGCAGGGTATGGAAAAGCTAATGTTTGAGATAGAACAGCCACTGACTGAAGTGCTTGCGTCCATGGAGCATGACGGCGTTGGCATAAACGTTGAGGGTGTTAAAAAGTTCGGGGAAGACCTCGTTGACGAGATAGGCGGTCTGGAATCCCAGATATACTTTATGTGCGGCAAGGAGTTCAATATTGCCTCCCCGAAACAGCTGGGTGAAGTGCTGGTTGAAATGGGCGTACCCCTTAAAAAGAAAACCAAGACAGGTTATTCAACTGGTGCCGACATACTGGAGGAACTGAGGGGCGACTATCCGGTTATTGACCTTGTTCTGCGTTACCGCCAGCTGACAAAGCTTAATTCCACCTACGTTGAGGGACTGTTGAAAACCGTTGCCGACGACGGCAGGATTCACACATCATTCCGTCAGACTGAAACAAGAACAGGCAGAATTTCCTCCACCGAGCCTAACTTACAGAATATACCAGTCCGGACGGAGCTTGGACGTGAAATGCGTAAATTTTTCGTGGCACAGGACGGCAGAATACTCCTTGACGCCGACTACAGTCAGATTGAACTGCGAATAGTTGCCCATATCTGCGGTGACGAAACAATGATTAAGGGATTCAATGAGGGTGCAGATATTCACACGGCAACTGCGGCACAGGTTTTCGGTCTGCCGGCTGAAATGGTGACGCCGGAAATGAGAAGTGCGGCAAAGGCGGTAAACTTTGGTATTATTTACGGTATCGGCGCATTTTCCCTCTCAAAGGATATAAACGTCAGCGTTTATGAGGCGAAAAAGTATATTAAAGACTATCTTCACAATTTCCCCAACGTTGAAAAGTTTATGAATGAAACGGTTGAGAACGCCAAAAAAGACGGCTATGTCACAACAATGTTCGGCAGAAAAAGGTATGTACCGGAGCTTTCGGCGTCCAATAAGAATATGCAGGCGGCAGGCAAGAGAATCGCCATGAACACGCCGGTTCAGGGAAGTGCGGCGGACATTATAAAAATCGCAATGGTAAGAGTTTACAACAGGCTTAAAGCCGAAGTGCCGGATGCTAAACTGATTTTGCAGGTACACGACGAACTTATCGTTGAGTGCAGCCGTGAGGACGCTGACAGGGCGGCGGAAATACTGTCCCACGAAATGACCCATGCCTGTGAACTGAAAGTGCCGCTGACTGCGGACGTGAACAGGGGTGAAAGCTGGTATGACGCAAAGGGCTGATGTTGTAAGGGCGGACAGTTCCCACATAAGGCAGATTGCACAGCTGGAAAAAAGCTGTATTCCCGGCGGCTGGTCTGAAAAGGCATTTGAACAGGCGCTTGAAAACCCTAATGCACTGATTTTTGCGGCGGTCTTGGGCGGCGAGGTTGTGGGATTTTTAAACGGTTCTTACGTCCTTGACGAGGCTGAACTTTTAAACATTGCGGTGTCGGAAAAATCCAGAAAATCCGGTATTGCCGGAATGCTTGTGACTGCGTTTGAAGATGAACTGCGAAAACTCGGTGTAAAAACTGTTTACCTTGAAGTCAGAGAGGGCAATGCCCCGGCGAGAAAACTTTATGAAAAACACGGCTTTACACAAAACGGACTCAGAAAGAATTATTATAGCAGTCCTGTTGAAAATGCTGTATTAATGGTGAAAATGATTTAAGCAAAAGGTTTCATTTACGTATTCGGGTGAGCAATGCTCGCCCCTACAACAGCGTAAAATCTGGGTTTATTAGTAGGGGCGACCATTGGTCGCCCGTTATTTTGCGATTTGTAAACAAAAAAGGCGGCTCGATTAAAGCCGCCTTAAAGTTTATTCAGTACAATAATTACAGTAAATCTTCAATAATGACATAATATTTCAGTTCAACGTCCATGCCTACAAGGTACTCATGAAGTAATACAAGGTCGGCAACTTCAACAGTTCCGTCTCCGTTTGTGTCACTTGCTGTGGGACCAAGCAAGCCTTCTTCATAGCCATCAGCAAGCCATGTTCTCAACAGAACAGCGTCAAATACATTGACAATTTCATCGCTGTTTACGTCACCAGGAATGAAACCTAAATCCTCCGGATAAGTAGGTCCTTCGGTTGGTTCTTCTGTCGGATTTGTCGGCAGTTCACCGGATTCGTAGTTCTTCCAGTCAGGCAGTTCGCTCAGAGTAATGCAGTAATCACTTGTGTAAATCTTCTTTAACTCGTCGATATCCTGATACTCTTCGCCGGACAGGAATTTCGGTGAACTTTCCTCGTCGTACCACGGGCAGAAATACAGCCAGCCTGCGTTCTCTATCAGAATATTGTCAAGTGCAGGGATAGTGTCATTTTCCGGCATGGAAACCATTTTATTGCCCTTTACTGTGTCATACAGTTTCCAGAAAATACCCGATTCAGCGTCTAAGTTAGGACCGCTTGTTTTGCCGTCGTGGCGGTTGTACTGTGTGTTGTACTTGTCGTAGCCTACGATATCAACATATTCATCACCTGAATACCACTCAGCTGATGCGGCTGACCATGCGTAAAGGTTCTGTTCCCAGATAAGGTTGTGTACGCCGTATTTGTCCTGAAGTTCGCTCTGGAGGAATTTCCACAGATTGTTATATACCTCCGGACCTTCCTTGCCCCACCAGAACCATGACACACCGCCGTTTGAGTAGTTACCGTCTGCCTCGTGGAGAGGACGGAAAATAACCGGAACATTTGCCTCCTGGAGTCTCAGGAGCTGTTCAGCCAGATTCTCTATGCAGAGCTGGAAGTAGTCATATTCAAGTGTACCCTCTGTATAGGCGTTGGACGGGCTGAAGTCACATTTTTCACTGTATGTGGTCTTTGAGAAATCCAGCGGTTCGCCGAGAGTATAGTCTGCAAGAGTGGTTGGAACGTTAATATGCCATGAGGCTGTGCAGATACCGTTTTTGTTGTTTGTCCAGTCTATCATACGCTCAACGACACCGTCGTCCCACTGATAGCAAGGGCAGTTTGCACCAAAGTCAAAGCCCTGTATTGCGGACATATCGCCCACAGTAGCCTGGAGATACTTTAACTCTCTGTCGTATTCGTTATATTTATAGTTGCGGTTCTGTGTATCGTAGCTGTAAACCTGACCGTCATCGCCAACGCATTTCCATACAAATGTTGAGCCGTCGTCGGCAGTAGCCTTGTCAGCCTCGTCAAAGCTGTAAGTGTTTCCGTCTGAGTCAACGCAGGTATTGGTTGACGCATCATAGCGGATAGTGGTGGTAACACCGTGACCGCCGCCGTAAATAGTCTGCTGTCCGGAGAGAATACCGTTTCCGTATACGTCGCAGAGGTAGTTCATAAGGCTCTGTGTTTCTTTGGTAGCCTCCTTGTCGCAGAGTACCGGTGAAACTTTCAGCTCAGGGAATGTGGCTTTGGTTACTGTAATAGTGTCTAATGCAGCATAGCCGTATTTTGGCATGAATTCAAAAGTATTGGTACCCTTTTTCAGTCTTACCATTGCAAACTGATAGTCCTGCCAGGTGTCGGAATATGGAAGGACTGTGCTGTATTCTGAACCGTTTACAGCAAGAGTCTGAAGTCTGCCTGCCTCGTCGAGTATCTGAGCATACCTTACATTGATTTCATACATACCCTCTTCGGGTGCTTCAACCTCAAAAGCAATGTTGCTTGCTGTAAGGTAAGCGAATCCCTCACCGGAATAACCCGGTACCTGTTTGTCGTAAATTGATGTCCAGACCTGTATATCCTCGCCGAGAGTTTCACATTCTGCCTGGAAAATGATGTCTGTGTCTTCCGCTGCAATTGCTGACGGCATTACAGCAGAGGCAGTGAAAGCCATAGCCGCCGCAGTCAGTGCAGAAGAAAGTCTTTTAAGCACTTTTATCATCGTACATATCCCCCTTTTAGATTAAGAAAAAACTTCTCTTTATACATTATAACTTTTTAAACTGCGGTTGTCAATAATCAATACAAAAAAATAAGAGTAATATGCTGAAAATACAGCACAATCGACAAAGAAATACTCTTTTTATTAGGGAAAATTACTTTGAAAAGATGCCGTGAGTTTTGTTGTTTCAGCGTTCCTTTCTGACCAATGTGAATTTTGCAACAAGTTTTTTGAGAGTGCCAGCCTCACTTTTCAGCTTTTCGCTTATTTCCGCAGATTTATCGGCAGAAACCGAGGTGTTTTCCACGACTGTGGATATCATTTCCATTTTGTCCGAAACGCTGGAAATGCAGGCAGCCTGT